>JALYPW010000272.1 GCA_030856145.1 Chloroflexota bacterium
TCGCGTCGGCCTCGGTCGCGAGGCTCCTGGCTCGGAGGGCAACCGGATCGATGCCCAGCTTGGCGGCCAGCTCGTCGACCAGCGACTCGACCGCGAACGCGGCCTGGGGACCGCCGGGCCCGCGATACGAGCCGGTCCCGAATCGGTTCGTACGGACGCCGTAGGCCCGGACGTCGAATGCGTCCCAGCGGTACGGCCCGCCGATCAGGACCGCTGCGATGCCCTCAATCGACCACTCGACATAGGCGCCCGTATCGAACACGAGCCGCGCGTCGAGGGCGGTCAGCCGGCCGTCCGCCGCTGCCCCCAGGCGCAAGTCGATCCGGCAGCCCGGCGCGGGATTCGTGGCCGCGATGTCGTCGCGCCGATCGAGAACCAGCCGGACGGGCCGCTTCAGGGCGAGCGCGGCGCCGGCAACAAGCGGATCGACGATCAGGATTTTCGAGCCGAACGAGCCACCGAGCGGCGCCCCGCGGACCCGGACCTTCGACATCGGCCGGCCGAAGATCGTCGCGAGCCGCTCGCGCACGTAAAAGATGCCCTGCGTCGACGTGTTGACTGTGAGCACGCCGTCGGGGTCGATCCAGGCGGTCGCAGTGTGCGGCTCGAGGTAGCCCTGGTAGACCCAGCTCGTGCGGAAGGTGCCCTCGACCGTGGCCGCCGACCCGGCGAACGCCGCCTCCGGATCGCCGAGGGCGTAGCGCTTGCGGTTGACGACGTTGGCCGACAGGTCCTCGTCCAGCAGCTCGGCTCCCGCGCCACCCACGGCCGCGTGGGCCGACTTCGGGTCGGCTTCGGAGCCGTCCTTGGGCTTCGCCGGGGTGATGGACGTCTCGCGGGCGAGCGGGCTGTCGGGTCGCATCGCGGCGTCCAGGTCGGCCACGACCGGCAGCGGCTCGACGTCGACGATCACGAGCCCGACCGCATCCGCGGCGGCTTCGTCGGTCTCGGCGACGACGAGGGCCAGCGGCTGTCCGGCGAAGAGCGCCTCATCCCGCGCGAGCGGCTCGAACATCCGCATGTCCTCGGCGACGGCGGCGGCGATCCGCAGGTCGGCCGCGGTCAGGACCGCGACGACACCCGGGACGGCGAGGGCGGCCGACAGGTCGAACCCTCGAATGCGGGCGTGGGCGTACATGCTCGGCACGATCCGGGCGTGGAGGAGGCCCGGCGGCGGTGTGTCGGCCGCGTAGCGTGTGGTCCCGCGGACCTTCGCCTCCGAGTCACCGCGCGGCCGGGCAACTCCGATCAGGCCGATTGCGTCACCTGGCCCGGACGGCATCGCTACTCCTTGTCGTTAGGACCCTTGGGCTCGGCTGAGATTGTCTACAATCCGGACGCGACCGGTCAAGGCGGGCGTCAGCCGCCCAGGAACCCGGTCGACCAGCGAGGTCCGCGACGTCCGTTGATCGCCATCCGCCAGACCGGCCTCGTCTACCGTAACCCGCGGCCCGAGCTCCGGTCGCGTCATACCTGGCATCCGACACTCGTCCGGTTCGACGACGGCGAGCTCCTCGTGACCTTCGACATCGCCGAGGCGGACGTCGCGCTCGACTATCGGACGTGGGCCACTCACTCGACCGACGCCGGAGCGGCCTGGACGGCCCCCGAGCGCGTGGTCCCGGACCCGCCGGGCCGCCCGACGACCCAGTCCGTCCGAAGCAACTGCGTCTCGGATGGCTCGGTTATCGCGATGGGCGCGCTGATGTACCGCGACGACCCGGACATGAGCGTCGTCAACGTCCCGACGCTCGGCTACACGGAGATGGAGCTGATCCTCACCAGGAGCCAGGACCGGGGCCACACTTGGAGCCCGATGGAGCGGATCGCACCGCCCCTCGTCGGGCCGGCGTTCGAGGTCTGCCACTCGATCACCGAGCTGTCCGACGGTCGTTGGGTCTGGCCGACTTCGACCTGGATGGGCTGGGACGGTCGCGCCCCCAACGGCATGAACGCGATCCTCCTTGTCTCCGAGGACCAGGGCCGGACATGGCCCAGCTACATCACCGAGTTCGACCGCTGGGAGGAGCACATCCTCCATTGGGAGCAGCACTTCCTCG
>JALYPW010000274.1 GCA_030856145.1 Chloroflexota bacterium
GGGTTCAGGAAGCGCCAGCCGAGGGTCGTGTCCTCGAGCTCGCGCGGGCCGCGATCCCAGGCGGCAGCAGGCTTGGCCATGACGTACGGCGCCCGGGTCATCGATTCGACGCCGCCGCCGATGAACACGTCGCCGTCGCCGACCGCGATCGCGTGCGCGGCCGAGTTGATCGCCTGGAGGCCCGAGCCGCACAGCCGGTTGACAGTCAACCCGCCGACCTCCACCGGCAGCCCGGCGAGGAGCAGGGCCATCCGGGCGACGTCGCGGTTGTCCTCACCGGCCTGGTTGGCGCAGCCCAGGATCACGTCCTCGATCAACGACGGGTCGATCCCGGAGCGCTCGACGACGGCTCGGATCGCGGCGGCGGCGAGGTCATCCGGTCGGACGGATGCCAGGGCGCCGCCATAGCGCCCGATCGGGGTCCGGACGGCCTCGACGACCCAGGCCTCCCGGAGCGAACGATGCTGATCTCGGCTCATGCCCTCGATCGTAGCGCGCGCCACGGTCGGTGGTCGGCGGCCGACCGTTTCAGCCGGCCGACATGCTCGCGATCTGGATCAGGTTCCCGCACGTGTCGTCGAGGACGGCGGTCGTGACCGGTCCCATCTCGGTGGGCTCCTGGACGAACCGCACGTCGGCGTCTCGCAGGCGCTCGAACTCGCGCCGGGCATCGGTCACGGCGAACGACGTGTACGGGATGCCGTCGGCCACGAGCGCTTCCTTGAACGGTCGGGCGGCCGGGTGCGAGTCGGGCTCGAGGACGAGCTCGACGCCGTCCCGGTCCCCTGGCGCGACGACGGTCAGCCAGCGGTGCTCGCCCATCGGGATGTCGGTCTTCTTCTCGAAGCCGAGCTTCTCGGTGTAGAAACGGAGGGCCTTGTCCTGGTCGTCGACGAGGACGCTCGACAGGTTGATCCGCATGTCATGGCTCCTTTCGGGTGGCCCGATCCATCGGTCGACGAGGTGCCCGAGCGGCCCGCGCTCGATCGAGTGGAACTTGTACCGGGACTCGCGCCGCGTCCGGACCAGGCCGGCCGACTCGAGGACATCGAGGTGCTGCGAAATCGCCTGGCGGGACGACGCCAGGCCGTGCTTCATGGCGAGCCGCGAGCACACCTCGAACAAGGTCTGATCGTCACGATCGGCCAGCTCGTCGAGGATCATGCGCCGGGTGGGTTCGGCCAGCGCCCGGAAGACTTCATCGGTCCCCACGCCGCGCATGATATGCAAGTCACGGCTTGCCTGTCAAGGATTGCTCGCCGCTAACGGCGCCACACCGTGCGTTCTTGATCGTCCGAATAGGCGTTGATGGGATCATTTGAGCGGACGGCTTTCCAACAGGGCCGTGGAGGGAGCAATGGGAAATCGGTGGAGGGTGATGGTCGCCGCAGCGACCATGCTGGCCGTGCCGCTCAGCGGTTGTGAGGGCACTGGCCAGCGATACGTGGATCTTCCCGTCGGAACGTGTGTCCGGGTGTCGGATGGGGGCACCGTCACCGTTGCTTGCGCCGAGCCGCACACCCACAGGGTGATCGCCATCGTCGGCGAAGGCGAGGCTTGCCCGCCGGGATCGAACATGGGGTCCGTACCCGCGGACCCGGATGATGGCCTGATGACCACGTGCTTTCAGGCAGACGCGGCAGGCGAGTAGCCCTCGGCTGACGTCCCGAGCACGTCGCCCTCCTATGATCGCCCGGTGATCGAGCGCGCCGTCCGCCTCGCCCGGGCCACCTCGTCGACGACGTCGATTGTGCTCCTGGTCGCGTTCAACCTGGTCCCGCTTGTCGGCGTCCTGCTGTGGGGCTGGAACGTGGCGACGCTGCTCGTCCTGTACTGGGTCGAGAACGGGATTGTCGGCCTGCTCAACGTGCCGAAGATGCTGCTCGCGTCGGAACCCGGGACAGGTCCCGTCGGGGTCGTCCGGTCCGGTGGGCTGGCGATGGCCGCGAAGGTGGGCCAGGTCGGCTTCTTCCTTGTCCATTACGGGATCTTCTGGTTCGTTCACGGGATCTTCGTGTTCACCCTGCCGTTCTTCATCGGCGACGGCGTGGGCCTTGGCGGCCGTGGACTGGACGGCACACTGGAGGTCGTGCCAGGGACCTTCGGAGGGGGGACCGAGGTAGGGGTCCAAGGTCGCCCGACCGGCCCCGACCTGTCCGCCGTCGCGCTGGGTGCGATCGGGCTCGCGATCAGCCACGGTGCGTCGTTCGTGATCAACTTCCTGGGCCGGCGCGAGTACCTGCGAGTCACGACCGCGCGCCAGATGTTCGCCCCGTACGGCCGGCTCGTGATCCTCCACGTCACGATCATCGTCGGGGCGATGGCCAGCCTCTTCCTGGGGACGCCGGTCGGGGCGATCGTCGTGCTCGTGATCCTGAAGACGGCGCTGGATCTGACGTTGCACCTGAAGGAGCACGGCACGATCGGGACGGCCGCGACGAGCTGAACCACGAGCCGAACCCGAGGTCAGCCGCCGTTGGCGAGCGCCGCGGACGGCGAAAGGCTCGGGTCGTCCACCGCAAGACGAGTCAATCGCACGGCGACCCCAGGAGCGCCACCGAGCTCGCGGGCTCGTTCGAAGGGTCCGATCGGGTGGGCCGCGCCGAGGCGCAGGGCCTGGTCGATGTCGGCCTCCGTTGCGACGCCCTCGTCACACGCCCGGAACGCTTCGTCGACGATCGGCAAGAGGATCCGCTCGCGGATCGCCTCCGGGTCGAGACCATCGGCGATCGACGGAGCTGGCTCGGCTATCAGGCGCTTCCCATCGAGATAGCGATGGAACCCCTCGCCGGTCTTGCGGCCGAGCGAACCGTTGGCGATCCGCTGTTCCTGGAGGGGCGACGGCCTGAGCCGATCCGGCCGCCCCATTCCCTCCCAGATCGCGGTCGACGCCGCGTAGGTCACGTCGATCCCGGTCAGGTCCATCAGCTCGAAGGGGCCTAGCGGAAACCCGGCGTCGCGGATCGCCGCGTCGATGTCGTGAACGGTGGCGGCCCCGGCCTCGAGCAGGCGCAGGGCACGGAGCGTGAACGGCCGGTTCACCCGGTTGACGATGAAGCCCGGCGAGTCGGCGGAGCGCACGGCGGTCCGGCCCCAGCCCTCGACCAGTCGGGTCGCGGCCGCGGCGATCGCGGGATCGGTGGCGGGTGGCGCAACGACCTCGACAAGGCGCATCAGCGGCGCCGGGTTGAAGAAGTGCAGCCCGACGACCCGCTCCGGGAGGCCCGTCGCGGCGGCGATGGCGGCAACGGACAAGGCGCTCGTGTTCGTCGCGAGGATCGTCGCCGGGCCCGCCACGGCGTCGAGCGTCCGGAAAATCGTGCGCTTGAGCTCGAGCGACTCGAGGGCCGCCTCGATCACCACGTCGGCCTCGTCGCCGAGATGCTCGAGAACCTCGGTCGTGCGGAGCCGGCCGATCCGCTCTGACACCCACTCGTCGATCCCGGCCGGCTCATTGACGAGGGCCTTGGCGGCGCGCCGAGCCAGCCCATCCGCGATCCGATCGCGACCGCGGGCGAGGGCCGGCTCGTCCACGTCATGGAGAACGACCTCATGACCCCCTTCGAGGGCGAGCTGGGCGATCCCGGCACCCATGATCCCCGCCCCGACGATCCCGATGATCGGGAGCTCGAGGGGTCGATCGGAGGTGGGGCCCGCCCGCGGGTCGGTCATGGCCGGAGGGTAGGCCCTCGGCCGGACCTGCGTCGCCGGCGCCGGTTTCGCCCGGGTCGGCGTCAGATCGGCTTGAACGCCTCGAACGGCTGACGACAGCCGCGGCAGTAGAAGAGGGAGCGGCACAGGGCGGGGCCGAACAGGCTGTCCTGTGTCACGTCTCCGGATTCGCAGAAGGGGCAACGGACGTCGGCCGATGGAGCGGGCGGCGCGATCCCGGCCTTGCGCAGCCCGGCGCGACCGGCGTCGGTGAGGAGGTCGGTCGTCCACGGGACGGCGAAGGTGAAGGAGACCTCGACCGGACTGCCGAGCTCGATGAGGGCATCGACCACGGCTGATCGAATGACCTCGAGGGCGGGGCAGGCGACGAAGGTTGGCAGCAGCTCGACGACGATTCGGTTGGCGCCGACGCGGACGTCGTGAACGAGCCCCAGGTCGGCGATCGAGACGGTCGGGATCTCCGGGTCGACGACGTCGCGGAGCAGCAGTCGGACGGCCGCTGCGGTGGGAAGTGGCGCGGTCATCACCATGTCGCGCCGACCTCGGACCGGCGGACCATCGTCAGCTCGGTGTGGAGCGCGCGGAACGTATCGGAGTGGCCGGATCGGGCGTGGGCCGGATCGACGGTGGGGGGCAGCGTCGGCAGACCGAGGCTCCGGAACGTCCCGGAGACGCCGTCGCGCCAGCGCGCCTCCATCGTCGCGAACGGCTCGGTCGCGAGCCCGTGCCGGACGAGTGCCGCCTCACCGGGTAGTGGCGCGAGCACCGTTCCGGCGTCCGGGCCCAGCGTCGCGAGCGCGGCAACGAGCCGGTCCCGGGACTCGCCGCCCGCGTCGGCGAGCCGCTCGATCCAGGTCTGGACGTGCATCAGGTGGTAGCGCTCCTCGCGCCGGATCTTGGCGACGAGCTCGCGGAGCGGCTGGTGGGACGAGCCGGCGATCGCCTCCAGCCGGACGGCGTCCGCGGTGTCGTACAGGTAGCGGCGGGCGATCGTCATCGCCCAATCACCACGGTGATGATCGAGCAGCCGGGCGTGGAGATAGCCCTCGGGCGGGCGGTCGTAGGCCCACGCGTCGGCGTCGCGGCCATCGGCAACGGTGTCGACCAGCAGCCCATAGAACGCCTGGGCGTGGCCGAGCTCATCCTGGGCGATCGAGCTGATCGCGACGTCCTCCTCGAGGATCGGCCCGATCCCGGTCCACTCGGAGTCGCTGAAGCCGATGACGAACTCGTCGTCGGCCATCGACACGAGGAGCAGCGCGAGCGCCCTCTCGCGGCCGTCGCCGGCGCCCTCGAAGTCCATCGCGATCGACTCGAACGGCGCAGGCTCGGTCATCGACCGCCGCCGTCGCCGGCGTTTGCCTTCGGCTT
Source organism: Chloroflexota bacterium (assembly GCA_030856145.1). Lineage (GTDB taxonomy): Bacteria > Chloroflexota > Limnocylindria > Limnocylindrales > CSP1-4 > CF-46. Next base: position 5,044 of record JALYPW010000274.1, read on the forward strand.
CGCCTGGCCGGACTGCTGGCGCGCCACCGCGAGCTTGTCGCGCATCACGTAGCCGCCGGGCTTCTTGAACGACCGATCGAGCGGCGGCTGGAGGAGGTCGAGATCGGCGAGGTCGTGGATGTCCGACCGGCGGACGACCCACAGGTGGACGCTCTCCTGGCGCCGGCTGTACATCTCGCGAGCGTAGTGCAGGGCCAGGATCGAGTCGGGCGCCATCACGGAGCCGCCATGGCGCATCGGGTCGCCGTCCTTCTCGCGCCGAAACACTTCCCACGGTTCGAGGATGCCCGGTGCTGAGTCCGTCACGCGACCGCCTCGGCGCGCGGTGTTGACAGAATCGCGTCGCGGACCCATTGCGTCGCGTCCCAATTCGATCGCCGGAAGTCAAGCCGCTCCTGGGACTTCGGGCCGTGGTTCGTGACGACCGTCCGGAGCTCGTTCCAATCGGGCTCGCCGTACGCCCAGACGCCGGTCGCCGGGTCCAGCGCCAGGTCCGGATCCGGGATCGTCAGCCCGATCTCGCGGATCCGGGGCACGTAGATCCCGAGGAACTCCTGGCGCAACTCTTCGCTGGTCTTGGCCTTGATCCGCCAGTGGATGTCGCGGTCCTTGGCCCGGTCGCTGCGCGGTCCGTGCATCTGCATCAGCGGGCCCCACCAGCGATCGAGCGCCTCCTGGATCGAGGCTCGCTGCGCTGCCGAGCCGGTCGCCATCGTCAGCACGACGTCGCGGCCATGCATGATGTGGACCGACTCCTCCCAGCAGATCTTCTTCATCGTCCGGGCGTACGGGGCGTATGAGGAGTCGCGGAGTGCCTGCTGGGCGACGATCGCGGCGGCGTCGACGAGCCAGGCGATGATCCCGATGTCGGCCCACGAGTAGGTCGGGTAATGGAAGACGTTGTGGAACTTCGTCTTGCCGTTCAGCAGGTCCTGGATCATCGCCTCGCGCGGCTTGCCGAGATCCTCGGCGACCCGGTACAGGAGCTGGGCGTGGCCGACCTCGTCCTGGACCTTGGCGGTCAGGGCCAGCTTCCGGCGGAGGGTCGGCGCCCGCATCAGCCATTCGCGCTCGGGGAGGACGCCCATGAGCTCGCTGTTCGCGTGCATCTCGACGAAGCGCAGGACGGCGGTCCGGTACTCGTCCGGCATCCAGTCGGTCGCCTCGACCTTGGCCCCGCCGGTCACGTGCTCCTCGAAGTGGCGGTATCGATCGTCGTGGTCAAGGGCCGCGTCGTTGAAGGGCAGGGCGCTCCGCTCGCGCGGCGGTAGAACGGGATCGAGGGCGAGCGGGTCGGTCATCGGTGATCCTCCGAGAGGGAGTGGAGCGCGAGCTCGATGTAGTGGTCGGCGATCCGGTCCGGGCTGAGCCGGCCGTCCGGGCGATACCAGGTTGAAATCCCGTTGAGGGCCGTCAGCAGGAACGTCGACGCGATCGCGGGGTCCATCGCGTGGAAGGCGCCGACCGACACGCCGGTCTCGATCGTCGAGCGGAAACGCGCCTCGTAGACGTCGCGGCGCGCCGAGATGGTCGCCCGGCGCGCCCCCGACAGGTGACGCCATTCGGTCACGAACACGCTCGAGCGCTGGGGGTTGGCGGTGATCGTCTCGACGTGGGCCTCGACCAGCGCGGCGAGACGTTCGGTCGGATCGGCGTCAGGCGTCTCGATGAGTGCTCGCTCGGCGCCGGCTTCGAACGCCGACGCGGCCCGATCCACGATCGACCAGAGCACGTCCTCCTTGGACGCGACGTGGGCGTAGAGGCTGGCGCCCTGGATGTCGAGGGCTCGGGCGATGTCCCGGACACTCGTCGCCGCGTAGCCGTTGGCCCCGAACAGCTCGCTCGCAACCTCGTCGATCTCTCGCCGTCGCGTTCTCGGCTCGATCATTTCTGGACACCTACCTAACGATCGTTAGGAGTCTGGTCCCCGAGATCCCGATCTGTCAAGCCCGGTCCGATTGGCGGGCGCCTGGAGAGCGGCCCAGATCATGGGCACCTGGAGCGGGAGCCGGAGCCACGAGCCGACAACCAGCCACGACCCGGCCGCGGGGTCGGCGCTCGTCGCGAGCGCGAACCAGAGATTGCCCGGGAACACGGCCACGAGGAGCGCGGCGCTCACACGGCCGGCCCAGCGTTCGCGCCGGAGCAGGCCGAGCGCGCACATCAGCTCCGCGACGCCCGAGACCGCGACGATCGCTCCCGGCGCGGGCATGAATGGAGGGATCAGGGCCTCGAAGCCCGAGGGTCGGACGAGGTGGAGCACCCCGGAGACGCCAAACAGGGCGGCCAGGGCGTCGGGTGCGATGCGTCGCAGGCGGACCATCGAGCGACTCTAGCGGCCGGGCCACGAACGCGCTGCAATGCTGTTGACGGTGCACGTGCGCACGGATCACACGAGGACGGGATGCAAACCGGGGTACCCTTCACGGACACCGGCCGACGACCATGGCGCCTGACAGGCGCGTCGCTCGACCTGCGGAAGAAGACCCGAATTGGCCAACCACGATGATCGCGCGCTCATGCTGGAGCTCGAGCCCGAGGCCGGGCGCCTGTACGACCGCCACGACAAGGTCGCCCAGGAGTGGTTCCCCCACGACTTCATTCCCTACCGCCTGGGCCGGGACTTCGACAAGGAGCCCTGGACGCCCGACCAGCCGCGCCTGACCGGCGTCGCCCAGACGGCGTTCGAGATCGGCCTCCTGACCGAGGACAACCTGCCCTCGTACCACCGCCTGATCCACGGGATGTTCGGGCAGGGCGATGGTGCGTGGATGAGCTGGGTGGGGCGCTGGACCGCCGAGGAAGGCCGCCACGCGATCGTCCTCCGCGACTACCTGACGGTCACCCGCAACATCGACCCGATCGCCCTCGAGCGCGGCCGGATGACCCAGCTCCAGCAGGGCTATGACAACAAGGCCCCGGGCCTCCTGCGCGGCCTCGCCTACGTCGCGTTCCAGGAGCTCGCCACGCGGATCGCCCATCGCAACACGGGCCGCTACTCGGACGATCCGGTGGCCGACAGGATCATGGTTCGAATCGCGGCCGACGAGAACCTCCACATGGTGTTCTACCGCGATATCCTGGGCGCCGCCCTGAAGGTTGATCCGTCTGCGGCGGTCCAGGCGATCGTCGCCGAAGTGCTCGCCTTCGAGATGCCCGGCGCCGGCATCCCGGGCTTCCTGCGCAAGGCCGCGACGATCGCCAAGGCCGGGATCTACGACATCCGGGTGCATCGCGACGAGGTCCTGCTGCCGATCATCAACCACTGGAAGGTGTTCGAGCTGACCGGCCTGGATGCGGCCGCCGAAGCGGCTCGAGCCACCCTCTCGACGCATCTCGCCACGCTCGACGCCGCCGCCAAGCGGTTCGAGGAGAAGCTCGCCCTGTCGGGCGCGCCGCGTCTCGTCCGGGTTGGATGACAGGTCGGCATCGCGTTCGACGGAATCCGGTCAAACTGGAGGGGTGTGGACCTTGCGTCGGCCGAACGGTTCTGATCACCGGTCGGCCCGGCCCGCCTGCGCCCGGAGGCACCAACCATGACTGACACCCTCGACCGTAACGTCCACGACGACATCGCCCTCCTCAACGAGCTCGAGCCCGAGGCCGGACGCCTGTACGACCGCCACGACAAGGTCGCCCAGGAGTGGTTTCCCCACGACTTCATCCCATATCGCCTGGGGCGCGACTTCGACAAGGAGCCGTGGACCCCGGACCAGCCCCGCTTGACGGGCGTGGCCCAGACCAGCTTCGAGATCAACCTCCTGAC
>JALYPW010000285.1 GCA_030856145.1 Chloroflexota bacterium
GGTGCGGCGGCAGGTGGGGAGCGTGCCCTTGTGGCCGATCAGGCGTCGCGGCGGACGATCAGGCGCCGGACCGTCGCCTGGGGCGAGTCGATCTCGTGGACGACCCGGAAGCCGGCCGCCGTGAATGTCGACAGGAGGCCGGTGTAGCGGACCGCGGCCGCGATGCGGCCGTCGCCGGCGTCGACCGGGTAGGCCTCGAGCCCGGGCGCGCCGTGGGCCCGGGCGTAGTCCATCGCCGCGTCAAGGAGTCGTGTCGTCAGGCGCTGGCCGCGGACCGCGCGTGACACGACGAAGCACACAATCGACCAGACCGGGGTGTCGTCGATCCGCGGCCGGACGCGCGAGTTCGTGAGCCGTTGGTAGTCCTCGCGCGGCGCGAGGCTGACCCAGCCAACCGCGCGCCCGTCCGCATACGCGAGGAGGCCCGGGGCCGGGTCACGGGCGGCGTCGACGAGGGCGCGGAACCCTGCGCGTGCCTCGGCGGCGCTCCCGAACGACCAGTCCTTCGAGCGGACTCGCCAGAACATGCACGAGCACGTCCTGGGGTCGCCGCCTTCGTCGAACAGGGCCGCGACGTCCGGCCAGCGATCCGGGGTGAGCGGGACGATCTCGACCGATGCGGCACCGAGATCGATCGGCGGAGCCTTCGTCGGCCGCGCGGCGGGTGTCATGAAGCAAGCCTAGCCCGGGGAATCATCAGGCCCTGTCATCATCGGCCCGTGATCGACGACCCGTTCGCCGCGCTCCGCGCGGCCGCCGCCCCGCCGCGTCGCTCGATCGTCGAGCTCATCGCCGACGGCGTCCTGGATCCGGAGCTCGCCGGCCTTGTCTGGCTCCTCGTCGAGGCGCGCCTGCCGGTGGTTGTCGGCGGGCTCCAGCAGGGGGCAGGAAAGTCGACCCTGCTCGAGGCGCTTCTCGACTTCCTGCCGCCGACCGCCCGCCGGATCGACCTCGGTGGAGCCGCCGAGGACTTCGCGTGGCTGCCCGAGGCCGAGACGCTCGGCTGGCCGACCGACCCGTCGCGCGCGCCGGCTCGACAGGCGCCGGCGATCCCGGTGACCCCTGCGACCGGCTACCTCGTCGCGGCCGAGCTGTCGGAGCACCTACCGATCTACACCTGGGGCCGCGCTGCGCGGACGCTCGTGCGGGCCGCGTCGCTCGGCTACGGCATGGCGACGACTGTTCACGCCGATCGGCTCGAGGACGTTCATGACCTCCTCCGGGAACGGCCCGTCGGCCTGACCGACGACGAGCTGACCTACCTCGGGCTCGTCCTGATCGTGCGGGCCGATCGCGGTCCGCGCGGCCGCGTTCGGCGCCGCGTCGTCGCGGCCCACTACGCCCGGCCGGTCGGGCGCGACGAGCAGGGCCATACTCAGCGTCTCCCGCCGGCGGTCCTCGCGTCGCGCTCCGCCCCGGACGCCGAGCTCGACCACTTCGAGTGGGGGGTCATGCCCGAGCTCGCGATTCGACTCGGCCGGAAGGCGGGCGACCTGGAGCGCGAGCAGGCAGAGCGGGCCCGTCTCCTCGGCCAGCTGGCGACGAACGGCGCGCACGACGTGGATGAGGTCCGGCGCGCGATCCGCGCGGCTCGGGTCGATATCGCCGGCGAGGGCATGCTCCATTGATCGCGTCCGTCGGCCGCTGACGCGATGCTCCTCGGGATCGATCACGTCGTGCTTGCCTGCGCCGACCCGGACGCGACCGCAACCGAGCTCGGGGACCGGCTCGGGCTCGCGGCGACCGGAGGCGGACGGCACGACGCGCTCGGGACGTGGAACCGCCTCGTCTGGCTCGGCGACTCCTACCTGGAGCTGGTGGCTGTCTTCGACCCGGACCTCGCCGGCCGGAGCTGGCTCGGCCGACCCGTGCTGGCTGCCCTCGAGCGTGGCGGCGGGCTCGTGACCTGGGCCGTCGCGGTCGACGACCTCGATGAGATGCTGCGCTGGGCGCCGCCCGACGCCGGGCTCGTCGGACCGCTCCAAGGCGAGCGCCGACGCCCCGACGAGCGCCTCGTTCGCTGGCGGCTGGCTCATCCGACGGCCCTCTCGGCCATGGCCCCGTTCCTGATCGAGCACGACCGCGCGGCGGCGGAGTGGACGGCCGACGATCGCGCCGCTCGTGCTGATGAGCACCACCCGATCGGCGGCCGCGCCCGGCTGGCCGGATTGGAAGTCGTGGCCGACTCACCGGCCGTCGCCGCGGGGCGCCTCCGCTCGCTCCTCGCTGCGGC
>JALYPW010000324.1 GCA_030856145.1 Chloroflexota bacterium
GCATCCGGACGTGGACCGCGACCGTCCGGGCGATCGTGGCCGGGTCGCGACCGACATCAGTGCAGGCCGCGTCCACGACGGCGCGCAGGGGCGCCACGCCGGCCGGGCTGTTGCCCGTGTCGGCGTACCACGAGTTCCAGGCCTGGACGTGGGGCGCCGTGATCCGGAGCATCCGCGGGCCGTTCGAGCCGACCAGGAGCGGCGGCCCACCGGGCCGAGGGCGCGGCAGGAGTTCGCAGTCACGAGCCTGGTAGTACGTCCCGTCGAAGTCGATCGCGCCGTCCTGGAGGAGGGTCCGGACGATCGTGAACGCCTCCTCGAACCGGTCGATCCGGTGGTCGTAGGCAAAGCCGAACGCCCGGAATTCCGTCTCGTTCCAGCCTGCCCCGACCCCGAACACGAAGCGCCCGCCGGCGATCTCGTCGATCGTGGCCGCCTGCTTGGCCAGCAGGGCCGGGTTGTGGAACGTCAGGCAGGCAACGAGCGGCCCGATCGTGACGTTGGTCGTCGCGGCGGCGAGAGCGGCCATCAGCGTCCACGCCTCCCACGGCCCGCGCGCCGGACGGTCGGGCCAGCGGTAGAGGAGGTGCTCGCCGACCCACACGGCATCGAAGCCAAGGTCGTCGATCGCGCGAGCAAGGTCGAGCAGCTCGGGCCAGCGGACCTCGCGCTCGACCTCGGGCAGCTGGATTCCGATCCGGAGGGGTCGTGTCATGGGCCCATTCTGGACCGAACGCCGGCCGGGCGATACGTCGCGCGACCAGCCAGCAGACGACCTGCAACGCTCGCAATCCACCAGTCGGTGGAGGCTGGCGTCAGCCACGAGGTGTGGCGCCGGTCGGACATCCGCCCACTGCCGGCCGCGTCGCACACGCTGGAGACTGATGGGGCAAGGAGGCGTCCAGCCCATGACAACCGTTCTCGACCACCCGATCACACCATCGCTCATCGCTCCGGCGCTCGTCCCTGACCCGAGCCCGGATCCGATCGTCACGCTCCGCGGCGTTCGGATGCGCTACGGGTCGATCATCGCGCTCGACGGCATCGACCTCGACGTCAAGCCGGGCGAGATCGTGGCCATCCTCGGGCCCAACGGCGCCGGCAAGACGACTGCCATCTCGATCATGCTCGGCCTGCGGCGCGCGACCGAAGGCTCCGTGGCGATCTTCGGACGCGATCCGCTGGACCGTGTCGTGCGCGAGCGCCTTGGGGCAATGCTCCAGGAGTCGGGCGTGCCGTCGACCCTCCACGTCGACGAAGTGGTCGACCTCTTCCGCGGCTACTACCCGGTGGCCCTGCCGCGCGACGAGGTCCTCGCCGCCGCGGACCTTCTGGACGTGGCCCAGCGGCCGGTCGGCAAGCTCTCCGGCGGCCAGCGCCAGCGGCTGTACTTCGCCCTCGCTCTCGCGGGCGACCCCGACCTGCTCTTCCTCGACGAGCCGACCGTGGGCATGGACGTGGCCGCCCGCCATGCCTTCTGGGCCCGGATCGGTGCCCTGGCGGCGCTGGGCAAGACGATCGTCTTCAGCACCCACCTCCTCGAAGAGGCCGACGCGCTGGCCACCCGGATCGTCGTGATCGATCACGGCCGGGTCGTCGCCTCGGGCACGCCGAGCGAGGTCAAGTCACGCGTCGCGGGCAAGCGCATCCGCGTCCGGGGCGACATCCCCGCCGCCACGCTCGCGGCCCTCCCCGGAGCACGGGTCGTCGGCCACGAAGGCGCCTACCTCATCCTGGCGGCCGAGGATGCGATGCCCGTCCTGCGGGCGCTGATGAGCCTCGGCTCGCTCGTCGAGGAAGTGACCGTCGAGGAGGCCGGCCTCGAGGCCGCGTTCCTCGGCCTGACCGATGAAGGGATCGTTCGATGACCGCGCTGACCACCCATCCCGACACCCGAGCCGGCGCGGACGCCCGCCTTCCGGCTCGTCGCACCAGCCCCCTGTCGGCCCGCTCCGGCGGCGCCCGCACGATCTTCGGCCGTCAGGCGCGGGCGGAGCTCATCAAGCTCCTCCGGGCGCCGGACTTCGTCGCTCCCGTGGTGCTCCTCCCGGTCGTCCTGTTCGCCCTGTTCGGGAGCCCGTCGATCGGCGTGGTGACACCGGAGGGCCTCGCGATCGGACCGCTCCTCGCGGCGTCGTTCAGCGCGTATGGTGTCCTCGGCATCGTCCTGTTCACCTTCGGCGAGGCCGTCGCTGCCGAGCGCGGTCTGGGATGGCTCCGGCTCATCCGGGCGACGCCCTTGCCCGGTTGGGCGTTCATCGCCGCGAAGGTCACGGCGGGACTCGCGCTCGTCGTCGTGTTCCTCATCGTGATGATCCCGGCGGCCACCCTCCTCGGGGTGCGGATGGACGCGATCGCCTGGCTCCGACTTGGCCTCGTCGTGGCCGCCGGCGGCGTGGCCCTCGCGCCGATCGGCTTCGTCGTCGGCTACCTCGTGCGGCCGAGCGCCGCGGGCGCCGTCGCGCTCCTCGCCTATCTCCCGCTGTCCTACGCCTCCGGCATGTGGACCCCCATCAGCGAGCTGCCCGATGTCGTCCAGGGGATCGCATCGTTCCTTCCGACCTACCACCTCACCCAGTTGGCGCACGCAGCCGTGGGTGTTCCGGTCGGCGACGTGGCGGGCCATGCCGCGTTCCTCGCCGCGACCTTCGTCGTCGCTGGTGGGCTCGCAGCAGTCGCATACCGACGTGTCGCGGCTCGCCAGTTCGCCTAGCTCACCCCCGGTCCCAGCCGTAGGATGAGGCTGATGAGCGATCCGACGACCGACCCCGCCCGACCCGCGTCGGACGGCCGCGACAGCTGGGAGCGCCTGCTCCCGCTGTGGCACGCCGTCGTTGCCGCGGGCCTCTCGCTGACGACGTTCACGGCCTGGATCCAGGGCGACCTGGCCGGCGCGCGTCTCCTCGCGGCGCTTGGCGTCGTCGCCCTCCTCGGCGTCGGGTACGGCCTGATGTTCGTCCGGCACACGCCGGGCGAGCAGGGCCTGGCCCGATCGGCGGTCTACCTGCTCGGCTGGGCCGCCGCGTATGCGCTCCTCATCCGCCTGTCGCCCGCGTACTTCTGGCTTCAGCCGATCCTCTTCAGCCAGGTCTTCTTCCTCGTCCCCATTCGGGCGACCATCGTGTTCGTGGCCCTGTTCGTGGCGATCACGCTGCAGGTCCAGGTCGAGCTCGAGGGGGGTCTCGCCGGCGCCGACCTCCCGGAGTTGATCGGGCCAGTCCTGACAATCGCGTTCTTCGTGCTGCTCTCGACCTGGATCGGCAAGATCATCGAGGAGAGCGGGGAGCGCCGCGAGCTGATCGCCCGACTCGAATCGACGCGTCGGGAGCTTGCGGAACGTGAGCGCACGACGGGCATCCTCGAGGAGCGCGAGCGCATGTCGCGGGAGCTCCATGACACGCTCGCCCAGGACCTGATCGGGATCGTGACCCATCTCCAGGCCGCCGACGGGGCGACGGACGAAGCGGTGGCGGCCCGCCATCGGACCGAGGCGGCACGGATGGCCCACGAGGGCCTGGCCGAGACGCGCCGCCTGGTGTGGGCTCTCCGGCCCGCCAGCCTTGAGGATGGCACCCTCGTCGAGAGCCTGGACCGGACGATCGAGCGCTGGCGCCGGTCGACGGGCCTGCGCGCCACGCTCACGGTGACGGGCGAGTCCCGGAGCCTCCACCCCGATGTCGAGATCGCGCTGCTGCGCAGCGCCCAGGAGGGCCTGACGAATGCGGCTCGACACGCTGCGCCGCGACAGGTGACCGTCAGCCTGTCCTATGTCGGGGACGTCGTCACGCTCGACATCCACGACGACGGGAAAGGCTTCGATCCGGCCATCGTCCCGATGGCCGGTCGACCGCGGGCGGTTGCGGTGCGAGCGGAGGCGCGACGTGGCGAACAGGGTGACCGGGCCGGTCTCGGCCTCGGGCTCCTCGGCATGCGCGAGCGGGCCGAACGTCTTGGCGGGAGCGTCGCGATCGAGAGCGCTCCTGGCGAGGGAACGACCCTCGGCGTGACGCTCCCGGCAGCGTTGCGGCCCGCGTGACGCACGGAGGCGATCCGGGGGCCTCGGGCGCTATGCCACTGCGGCTGCTCGTCGTCGACGATCATCCGGTCGTTCGCAACGGCCTGACCGGCATGCTCTCGACCCAGCCCGACTTTGCCGTCGTCGGTGAGGCGGCGGACGGAGCGGAGGCGATCGCCGTCGTCGCGGCCTTGCGTCCGGATGTCGTCCTGATGGACCTGCGGATGCCCGGGATGGACGGCCTGGCGGCGATCCGGGGGATCCGGGCCATGCCCGATCCGCCACCCATCCTCGTCCTCACGACCTACGACGCCGACGCCGATATCATCCGCGCGATCGAGGCCGGGGCGGCCGGGTACCTCCTCCAGGACGCCCCGCCGGCTGAGCTCTACGCGGCGGTCCGGGCCACGGCCGGCGGCGGCGCCCCGCTGTCACCGTCGGTCGCGGCCCGGCTCATCCACCGCGTCCGGGACGGCGGCGACCAACTGAGCGTCCGCGAGCTCGACGCCCTTCGACTGGTCGCGCGGGGCGCGTCGAACCGGGAGATCGCGCGCGATCTGCGGATCAGCGAGGCGACCGTGAAGACCCACCTGCTCCACGCGTTCGAGAAGCTCGGGGTCGGCGACCGGACGAGCGCCGTGACCAAGGCCATCGAGCGCGGGCTGATCGACCTCCCGCGCGGCTGACCCTGCCCCATGATGCTCCCCGAGATCCGGCTGCTGATGCCAGGCGACGAGGACCTGCTCGTCACGCTCTTCGGCGACGTCGTTCCGGAGTGGCGCGACCGCCTGGTCGCGGCACCGAGCGGTGTGACGGCATACCTCGCCGACCCCACCACCTTCGTGTTCGCCGCAGTGGTCGGCGCTGAACCGGCCGGCCTGGCGTACGGGTCGTTGATGCCGTACCCCGACGGTCGTCGCATGGCCTACCTGCACGAACTCGGCGTCGCCGAGACGTTCCGCCGACGGGGGATCGGCGCGATGCTCGTGCGCGCCGCGATGGACTGGTCGCGCGAGCGCGGCGCGGCGAAGTTCTGGCTGTCGACCGGCGGCCACAACGAGGTGGCGCAGGCGCTGTACGAGCACCTCGGCGGCGACCGCAAGCCGCTCGGCGACGTGAACTACTGGTGGACACTCGACCCGACGCCCTCGTGACTGCGGCCAGGCTGAAGCTGGCTCGTGATGGTCGACGTGGTCATGGCGTGCCTTCCGAGTGACAGGACCCACGCTGGTTCATGTCACCAGACACCGACGAGGTGGCGCGGGGCTAGGGCCATCTGGCGCGTCATCGCGGCGGAGTGGCCCTATGTCCACGAGCCCCGGCACTCGATGCTTCTCGTGGCGCATCAGGCGCCGCCCCCGAAGCAACAAGGTGTCCCATGCACGCGATCCTGAACCGACTCGCCGCCCTCGCCACAGTCCTCGCCGCCGCCGCCGCGCTGGCTGGCCTTGCCATCACCGGTCTTTACGTCGATGCACCCAACTGGGCGCAGCAGGCGCGCGGCACCGATCTGGCGACGCTGTTTCTCGCCGTTCCGGTCCTGGCCATCGGCCTGTGGGCGTCCAGGCGAGGCTCGTCGGCCGGCCGGCTCGCGGTCGTCGCCGGGCTCCTGTACCTCGTCTACAACTACGCGATCTTTGCGTTCGCGGTGGCAATGAACCCGCTGACCATTGTCCACATCGCCATCTTCGGTCTGTCCCTCTGGAGCCTCGTGCTGGCCGGTCGCGCGGCCGTTGACGACGCTGAAGCCGCGACCGAGCGACTCAATCGGCGCACGGCCGGCGGGCTCCTGATCGGGGTGGCCGCGATGTTCGGCCTGCTGTGGCTCGGCCAGATCGCTACGACCACCACGACGGGCGCATTGCCACCAGACCTCGTCAAGGCGGATATCTCAAGCAACCCCGTGTACGCCCTCGACCTCGCGTTCTTCCTGCCCCTCTGCGCCATCGCCGGGGTTGGTCTGCTGCGCCGGAGCAACACCGCCGCCTATGCCTTGCCGATGCTCATCTGGGTCGCCCTCATGGGCGCCGGCGTCGTTGGCGGCTTCGTCCTGATTGCGGCAGCCGGCGATGCGATCGCGGTGCCCGTGGTCGTCGCCATCAGCGGCCTCAGTGTCGCGTCGGCGACGCTGGCCGCCGTTGCCCTCGCCCGACCAGGCTCAGCCACCGAGCTCGCTGGGAGCTCTACCCGTCCCGCATTCCTCGAAAGTTGAAGGCCATGCTCCTCGTCAAGCGCCTGATCGCGGCCGGCGCCGTTTTCGTCGCCGCCCACTTCGCGATGGGCTTCATCAACGCGAGCGCTGGCGGAAGCGGCGGTTCGCTGCTCTTCCCGTTCGCAACCAACGCCCCGACCCGCTGGGTGTTCGGCAGTCTCGACAGACGCTCGGCTGGATGAAACCATCAGAGGCACTCGCCAAGGTCGTTGCGTTGACTGGTTGAGGCCGCACAGTGATGATCGGACTTGCCAGCATCGCCGTCCTGACGTTCTTCTTTGTCTTCTTCGCGGCCCTCGGCCTGTGGGTTCCCGCGAATCTATGGCGGCCACTCGTTCTCGTCGGCGTGGCGTGCTCCGTGGTACTGCTCGTGCTGCACCCGAGCGTGTAGGCGGTTCTGCCA
>JALYPW010000376.1 GCA_030856145.1 Chloroflexota bacterium
CTTCCACGGCATGGCCGTGGCCCAGGGCATCCTGACCGCCCGTGGCGGAGCGACGTCCCACGCCGCGGTCGTCGCCCGCCAGATCGGCAAGCCGTGCGTCGCCGGCTGCGCCGAGCTGCTCGTCGACTACGGGGCGAAGAGCGCCCGCTCGACCGACAGCGGCCTGAGCTTCGGCGAAGGCGACTGGATCAGTGTCGACGGCTCGACCGGCGAGGTCTTCGTCGGAGCGATCCCGACGGTCGAGGCGCGCTTCGAGGACCAGCCCGAGCTTCAGACGATTCTCGGCTGGGCCGACGGGTTCGCCCGGATGGCCGTCTGGACCAACGCCGACAAGCCCGAGGAGGCGACCCAGGCCCGGAGCTACGGCGCGCGCGGCATCGGCCTGTGCCGGACCGAGCACATGTTCCGCGAGGGCGATCGGCTCGACATCGTCCGTGGCGCGATCCTCGTCGCGAGCCTCGCGACCCGGGCCAAGGCGAAGGCGGCGGCGAAAGCCGAGCTGAGCGCCGACGAGCACGAGGCGATCGCGACGTTCGACGCGGCCATGGCCAAGCTCGAGGTCCTCCAGCAGGGCGACTTCGAGGGCATCTTCACGGCGATGGACGGCCTGCCCGTCGTCGTCCGCCTTATCGATCCGCCCCTCCACGAGTTCCTGCCGAACCTCGAGGAGCAGCTCGTCAAGGTCACCCGGGCCGAGATGCAGGGCGGCGCGTCCGAGGAGGACAAGGAGCTCCTCGCCACGATCCGCAGCCTTCACGAGCAGAACCCGATGCTCGGACTGCGCGGCTGCCGGCTCGGTCTGATGATCCCGGACTTCGTGAAGATCCAGACGCGGGCGATCCTCAACGCCCAGATCGCGGTCAAGAAGGCCGGCGGCAACCCGATCGCCAAGATCATGATCCCGCTTGTCGGCCACGTGAACGAGCTGGCCTTCACCCGGGCCCTGCTCGAGGCCGAGGCGACCGCCGTTCGCGAGGCCGCCGGCGGGGTCGAGGTCGACTACAAGTTCGGGACGATGATCGAGGTCCCGCGCGGCGCCCTGACTGCCGATGAGATCGCCACCGAGGCCGACTTCTTCAGCTTCGGCACGAACGACCTGACCCAGATGACGTTCGGCTACAGCCGTGACGACGCCGAGGGCGGGTTCCTCCTGAAGTACGTCGAGGACGGCGTCCTGCCGGTCAACCCGTTCCAGACGCTCGACGACGCGGTCGCCGGGCTGATGAAGACCGCGGTCGACAAGGGCCGCTCGACGAAGCCCGGGCTCGAGCTCGGGATCTGCGGCGAGCACGGCGGCGACCCGGATTCGATCTGGAAGTGCGAGGCGATCGGCCTCGACTACGTGTCGTGCTCACCGTTCCGGGTTCCCGTCGCCCGTCTCGCGGCGGCCCAGGCGGCCATGTCCGGCGCGGCCGAACGCGACAAGTAGCCGGACGGCCGACGAAGCCGCGGCTCGCCAACCCGCCGACCATCCCGCGCAATCCCGACTTCTTGCAGGCGGTCGTCGTGCCGGGCCCGGCAGCCTGATCGTGGGCGACGTCAGACGTTCGGAGCGCGTCGGTCCTCGGCGGGCAGGTACGGCACGTAGTCCGGCCACCACATCGCCGCGGCGACGGCCGCCTCGAGGTCGGCGTCGGGCTCGATGCCGGCGAGGCCGTCCTCGCGGGCGGCGCGCGCCACCGCCAGCGCGATCGACCACGTCACGTGGCGCAGCCGATCGACTGCCGGGTACAGCGCCCCGATCGCGAGCCGTTCGTCGGGGACCTGCTCGGCAAGCGTCCGGGCGGCGACCAGGAACAGCCGGTCGGGCATCGTCCGCGCCTCGGCGACGATTGCGCCGAGACCAAGTCCCGGGAAGACGAAGACGTTGTTCGCCTGGCCGATCTCGTGGTGTCGGCCGTCCGCCTCGACCGCCGGAAACGGTGAGCCGGTCGCAACGAGGGCACGGCCATCGGACCAGCGAAGGACGTCGGCCGGGATCGCCTCGGCCACGACCGTTGGATTCGAGAGAGGCATCACGATCGGGCGTGGCGTGCCGTCGGCCATGGCCCGGATCAATGGCTCGTCGAACGTGCCGGGCATCCCCGTCGCGCCGATCAGGATCGTCGGGTGGAGGATCCGGACCACGTCGTGAAGGCTCGGAATCGCATCACCGTCCGGCGCGAACCCATCGGCCGCGATCCGGTCCGCGCCGCGCGCCATCAACCGCTTGTCGGCATCCAGGTCGGCCCGCCCCGCGTGGACGAGCCCGCGCGAATCGACCATCACGATCGCCGCCGCCGCCTCGGCTGGCGACACCCCGTCCTCGATCATCGCCAGCCTGATCAGTCGCCCGATTCCGATCCCGGCCGCGCCCGCCCCGGCGATGACCACCCGCTGATCGACCAGCCGGCCCCCGAGGAGGCGCATCGCCGCGAGCAGCCCGCCGAGGACCACCGCGGCCGTGCCCTGGATGTCGTCGTTGAACGAGCACACGCGGTCGCGGTAGCGATCGAGGATGCGCATCGCGTTGTGCTGCTTGAAGTCCTCCCACTGGATCACGCAGCCCGGCCAGCGCTCGCCGACCGCGACGACGAACGCCTCGACGAGGGCTTCGTAGGCCACTCCCCGGAGACGCGGCTCGCGATGGCCGAGGTACAGCGGGTCGGCGAGGAGGAACGGGTTGTCCGTCCCGACGTCGAGCGAGACGGGCAGGGTCAGCGCAGGGTGGATCCCGGATGCCGCCGTGTACAGGGCCAGCTTCCCGATCGGGATCGCCATCCCCCCTGCGCCCTGATCGCCGAGGCCGAGGATCCGCTCGTTGTCGGTGACGACGATCAGGCGAACGTCCTCGAACGGGGCGTTGGCGAGCATCTCCGGGATCCGGTCGACGTCGGCCGGGGTGATCCACAGGCCGCGCGTCCGGCGGATGATGTGGCTGAACTCCTGGCAGGCCCGGCCGACCGTCGGGGTGTACACGATCGGCAGGAACTCCGCCGCGTGCTCCGACAGGAGCCGGTAGAAGAGCGTCGCGTTCCGGTCCTGGAGCGCGGCGAGGCCGATGTACTGCTCGAGGGGATCGTCCTTGCGCCGGATCTTCTCAAGCTCCAGCTCGACCTGCTCATTGATCGTCAGGACCCGATCCGGGAGGAGCCCGACGAGCCCGAACGCCGCGCGCTCGTCGAGCGGGAAGGCGAGGTCCTTCGTCAGCAGCCGGGCCCCGAGCAGGCCCGACGAGCGCAGCCCGATCCGGGCCGGCCGGCCGGCCGTGATGTCGTCAAACGGGGAGGGCAGGGGACGCATCGCGGATGGAGTCTATCGGGCTAGACTCGGGCGGCGATGTCCACGACGCCGACCACGACCATGGCGCCCCGACGACACCGGGTCCTGATCGTCGGCGGCGGGTTCGGCGGCCTCTACGCGGCCAAGGAGCTCGGCCGCGACGAGCGGGTCGAGGTCACCCTCGTCGATCGCCGCAACCACTACCTGTTCAGCCCGCTCCTGTACCAGGTCGCGACCGGCGCTGTCTCGCCGGGCGACATCGCCCAGCCGCTGCGCTCGATCCTGCGCCGCCAGAAGAACACGACGGTCCTGCTCGGCGAGGCCGTCGACCTCGATCCCGAGCGGCGCGAGGTCCGACTGGCCGACGGCGGGCCCATCCTGTACGACACGCTGATCGTGGCCGCCGGCGCCCGCCACTCGTACTTTGGCCACGACGAGTGGGCGTCCGACGCCCCCGGCCTGAAGTCGCTCGACGACGCGACCGAGATGCGGCGTCGGATCCTGATCGCCTTCGAGGCGGCCGAGCGCGAGCACGATCCGGACCGCCGCCGCGAGTGGATGACGTTCGTGCTGGTCGGCGGCGGTCCGACCGGCGTGGAGCTGGCCGGCGCGCTCGGCGAGATCGCCCGCGACACGCTCCGCCGCGACTTCCGGTCGATCGACACCGCACGCGCCCGGATCTTCCTTGTCGAGGCGATGGATCGGATCCTGCCGACCTACCCGCCGAAGCAGTCGGCGTCGGCGAAGCGCCAGCTCGAACGGCTGGGGGCGACCGTCCGGACCGGGACCCGCGTCGTGGACCTCGACGATCGCTCGGTCACGGTCGAAACGAAGGATGGGCGGACCGAGCGGATCCCGGCCCGGACCACGCTCTGGGCGGCCGGGAACCTGGTCAGCCCGTTCGTGGCCGCGGTTGCGGCGGCGACCGGGGCGCCGACGGATCGCGCGGGCCGGATCCTGGTCGAGCCGGACCTGACGTTCCCGGGCCACCCCGAGGTGTTCGCGATCGGCGACGCCGCGGTCATGCCCTGGAAGCAGGATCGGCCGGTGCCGGGCGTTGCCCAGGGCGGGATCCAGGGCGGACGGCACGCGGCGAAGACGATCCGGCGCCGCCTGTCGAGCGAGCCGACACCGCCGTTCCGGTATGCCAACAAGGGCGACGTCGCGGTGATCGGCCGGCTGGCCGGCGTGACCGACATCCCGTGGCTCGGGCCGTTCGGACGCCAGAGCGGGTTCGTTGCCTGGGCGCTCTGGCTCCTGATCCACATCGTCTACCTGATCGGCTTCGCGAACCGGCTCGTCGTCACCGTACGGTGGGCGTGGAGCTTCCTGACCCACGGCCGCGGCTCGCGCCTGATCACCGGCTTCCCGTTGCTGCCGCCGATCGCCGAGCCGGCGCCGCCGGCGACGAGTGCGCCGCCGCGCGACGCCCTCCCGCCGGACGCACCGCCCGGCTAGAACCCGATGATGGCCCGGACGCCCTCGCCGTGGCGCATCGCCTCGAACGCGTCCTCGATCCCGTCGAGGCCGATCCGGCTCGTGATCAGTCGCTCGGCCGGCAAGCGGCCCGCGAGCTGGAGCGCCGCGTAGCGCGGGAAGTCGGTCGCGGGATCGGCCGAGCCATAGTTCGAGCCGAGGATCCGCCGCCCGCCATCGACGAACGGGAAGGGCTCGAATGACGCTCGGACCCCGAACGGCGTCATGCCGACCAGGACGGCGGTGCCGCCGGTAGGCAGGCAGGCGATTGCGGTCTCGATCGTCGCCGCCAGGCCGATCGCCTCGAAGCACGTGTCGGGCCCGCCGTCGGTCAGGTCGCGGATCGCGGCCAGCGTCTCCGCTCCGTCCGGTCCCGCCAACAGCCCGTCGGTCGCGCCGACCGAGCGCGCCAGGTCCAGTTTGGCCGCGACCCGATCGACCGCGACGATCCGTCCAGCACCCGCCAGCGCTGCGCCCATCACGCACGACAGCCCGACCCCGCCGAGACCGATCACGACGACCGACGAGCCGGGCTGGACGTCGGCCGTCTTCGTCGCCGCCCCGACGCCCGTCGTCACGCAGCAGCCGATCAGCGCCGCGACCTCCGGCGGGGTGCCGTCGGGCATGGGGATCGCCGCCGCGGCCGGCACGTTCTGGTGATCGGCGAACGTCCCGATCGCGCAGTACGTCAGGACGTCCGAGCCGGCGCCGCCGGCCGGGCGATGGGTTGCTGCCCGGCCGCTCGGCATCCGGTGGGTGTACGACGGGCTGGCGGAACAGGACCACACACGTCCGGCGAGGCAGGCCCTGCAGCGGCCACACGGGATCAACCAGGAGAGCGCGACAAGCGCGCCGACACGCAGGCCGGGATGGGCTGCGGCCACGCCCTCGCCAAGCGCTTCGACGAACGCCGAACCTTCGTGGCCGAGGACGATCGGCCCCTCGCGGTCCCACTCGCCGTCGCGGACGTGGAGGTCGGAGTGGCAGACGCCCGCGGCGGCCATCCGGACCCGGACCTCGCCCGGTCCCGGTGGGTCGAGGTCCAGCGTCTCGATCCGGACCGGGACGCCCGGCCGGTCGAGGACGGCGGCACGGATCGGCGTGGAAGCTCTCAACGATTGACCCATGCCCGCAGGATCGCACGCAGCGACGTCGGTCCGTCAGCCGGTGGCGACCACAGTGCCGACCATGCCGTACGCCTCGTGGCCCGGGAGGTGGCAGATGAACAGCTGCGAGCCGGCGGATGCGAACGTCACGGTCGTCCGGCGCTCCGTTCCGGCCGGGATCGAGAGCTCCGTTGGCCGTTCGCCGTGAGTCGGCTCGGTGCCGGTCCGGTGACGCTCGTGGCTCGCGGCGTCGCCGACGATCCACTCGTGTTCGATAGGATCCGAATTGGTGATGACGAAGGTCACCGGCCGGCCGACCGGGACGGCGACCCGGGCCGGCTCGAAGTGCGAGTAGCGGACGATGATCGAGATCACGATCGGCTCGTTTGCCCGGGCGATCGCGCTCGCCCCGATCCCGGCCAGGACGGCGACGGCGAGCCCGAGACCTGCCGCCGTCACCGCCCGACCCGCGTTCATCGTCGCGTCACCAGCCGATCGGCCGGCCGGTCGTGGGCCGGGCGCGGGCCATCAGGCCGATCCCGACCAGGCCGATCCCGACGAAGCCGAGGGCCAGCAGAATCCGGCTGAGGTCGATCGGCGTCGCGGGGATGACGGCCCCGGGCATCGTGAACCCGGCATCGATCGCCGACGGCTTGCCTGCTCCGGACGCGTCGATCGCGAGGTCGTAGCCGAGCTGACCGGCCGTCCCATCAACCGCGACCTTGGTCAACCAGCCGGACGCGGGCACCCACTCCATGCCGCGATCGGATTTGAGGTCGGCGAGGAGACTATCGGTGGCCCTGGCGCTGTGGTCGAGGCGGATGCCGTTGGATCCGGTCGGAGCCGGCAGGAGGGCCGGGGCGCGATCGGTCAGGAGATAGACGTCGGCCTGGACGGGCTCCGCAGCGCCCTTGCCAAGGGCGAGGATCCGGAGCGGGACCCACGGGTTGTCGGTCGGCATCGTGATGTGGATCGGCGTCCCATCACCGAGCGCCTGGCCGCGGTTCTCGGCCGCCACGGCGTCGAACGCCGCGGCGAGGAAGATCTGACTGCGCGCGGCGTAGAAGTCGAGCACCTCGGGGGCATCGGGCGGAAGGCGGAACCCATGGGCGCTGGCCCAGGCACCGATGTCCGCGGCGCCGCCTTTGAGGACGGTCAGGTCGAGGGCATCGATCTTGACCTTCATCAGCTCCTCGGCGCCGGCCGATGCCGCCTCACCGGCCGCATCCGCCCGGAGGAAGACCGGCGACGTCTCGCGGACGAGGCGCTGGAGCGTCCAGTCGCCGCCCTTCTCGACGCTCGTCGGGACGGCGGGCAGCGGGGTGATCGAGCCGAAGGCACCCCCGCCGCCGGCGAACTCGAACGAAGTCACGTAGTGCTCGACGCCGTTCGTGTAACCGGCGAAGGTCGAGGTCCGGAGGAGGTTCACCGCCCCGTTCGGGCCGATCAACCCGCCGCAGGCGAGCGTCGGGGTGACCGCCAGGAAGAGGCCGAGGACCGCCGTGGAGAAGCCGAGTCCGAACCGACCGAGTCGTCGTCGTTGCCGCATCGCGTCGCCCTCCTGGGCTGGCCGGTCCCGGACGGGACTCGGCGATGCGGCTCATGACGCCCGGTCGGCAGACGAGGTTCCCGCCGCCGCTGGCAGGTCAGGCCGGCGGGCGCTCCACGCGGACATCGTCGATCAGCACTTCCATGAGGCTGTTCGTGCCCCCGTCGGCCGCCTGGATGACGATCCGGATGGCCTTCCCGGCCCAGGCGTCGAGTGAGGCCGTCGCAGTCCGCCACGAGGCGCCGACCGTGGCCGCAGTTCCGGCCGCGGACCAGACCACGGTCCTGACCTTCGTCTTATCGTCCTCGATCCAGACCGTGACGCCGTCCGCCGTGCTGCTCGGCCCGTGGCTGTACACGTAGCGGAACGACAGTTGTCCGGGAACGTCAGGCAGGCTGACGAGCGGGCTCCGGAGCGTGGTCCGACCGTCGAGGTCATTGGAGTTCGCAGTCGTCCCGGCCGCCCGGCCCGTGACGAAGGCGTACCGACCTGACGAGGCGCTATCAGGCTGCGACCGAAGCCCGTTGTGGGTGGTCGGAGCCGGATCACCCCGGGTGAATCGGCTCGTCGCAGGGGCGGTGTCGGTTCCATCGGGGTTCAGGCTCCAGCCGCGGGCGATCTCGGTGTCATCGAAGAGCGGTCCGCAGTCGGCCTGCGCCCGGCCGAGGGTCGCGTACGGGCACGAGCCGGTGCTCAGGAAGTACAGGAGCGCGCTCCGGTTGATGGTCGTCTGGGCCGCGATGTTCTCGTCGGCCGGGTAGTGGTCGCCCCAGACCGTGGACGTCTCGGGCGGGTACAGCTCCCAGGTGAACGAGAAGATCCGCTGGGTCCCGTACATCCAGTCGATCTGGTCGCCGTCGGTGATGTACAGGTCGCTCGACTGTTCGGCCTTGTAGCCGTTCCGGCTGGCCATCCCCTTGGCGAAGGCCACGAATGCGGCGTGGTCGAGGCTGGTCATGTCCGCCGGAATGTCGGTCTTCGTGTAGCCGTATGGCCACAGGATCAGCTTGCCGTTGGTGTGCAGTGTGATGTGCGACTTGATCTGCTGGAGGCCGCCGACGACCCGACTGAGGACGAAGTCACGGATGGCCCGGGTCTCGGGCGCCGACCACGCCTTGGGGCCGCGATAGGTGATCGAGGACGGACTGCCCGACGAACCGCCGCAGCACGCCCAGCGGTAGCCGTAGTTGCGGTTGATATCGGTGCCGATCGCGCTGGTGCCGGCGTTCGGCTGACGGTTCTTGCGCCACGCGCAGTACGGGGCGTGACTGCCGCCGCAGGTAAGGTCGAACTCAAATCCGTCGGGATTGAGGGCGAAGATGATGAAGACCTCGCGGGTGTTCACGATCGCGGTCACCGCATTGTCGGATCCATACCCCTCGGCGAGCTGATGGAGCAGGTACAGGGCCTGCTCGACGGTCATGTGCTCGCGGGCGTGATGGAGCGCGTCGAACAGGATCTCCGGCTCCGCTTCGTCGGTGGCGACGTTGTCGCTGATCTTGGCCGCCCAGATGGTCCGGCCCTGGTGGCTCTTGCCAATGCTGAAGAGCTGCACGATGTCGGGGTGGGCGGTTTCCACGGCCTTGATGTCGGCGACCATCTCGGTGAACGAGTGGTAGCGCGAATCGCGGGCCGGGAAATCGGCCGCCGCGGCGGGCAGGGCAGTGATGGCGATGAACGCCGTCGCCAGGGTGGCGGCGAGGGCCATCGATCGACGAGGAGCGCGGGGCCGTCCAAACATGGCCTCAGGATGACCGGACCTGGTGCTTGAGCGCAACCCTACCTCGGGCAGGGGTCCCGCAAGTACCAACGGGGCCAGAGCCGTCAGCCCGGATCCGGCGCGATCGGCAGTCGAGGTCCATCCTCGGCGCCTGATGTGGAGTGAATGTGAAGACGCCACGGAGGTTCCGAGGAGGTTGCCGCGCGCCGGCAGCGCGGCACGAACCTGCCCGGCAGGCATCACGACAGCCAGGACCGACGGGCAAGATCGGGGTGGTCCATCCGGGGGATGACGCGAGCTGGAACCTGGGCGATACTGTCGACGCGAGGTCCACTCCCGTCACGGAAGGCCAATCGCAGACGCGCCCCCAGGCAGACTAATCGCCCCAGCGATTCCGTCGGCGCCGCACGCTCCGACACCGCGTCCGTCTCACCCGTTCTTCGTTGCGGGTTCCGCCCGTCACATCTGCCTGCCGTTGGCGACCATCGTCGTCGCGCCGCGCCGCGACGTCCGGCATACAGGAGGCACGAGTCTTGCTGCATCCCACCATCGGCGCCCACGTGGCGTCGCCCCGTTCCGGTCCCGCCCGCCGCCGGCTGGCAGGCCTGGCCATCGCCGCGGCTGTCCTTGCCAGCCTCGCGGTGGCGCCCGGCGTGGCGGCCTCGACCGATGTCGGCGCGCCGTCCACCACCGCCATTGCCCTGACCACGACGACCGTCGACAAGCCGTGGTACACGGTCGAGCGCTTCTACTTCGGGCTCGTGAACTGCACCCGGACCGGGGGCTGGGTCCTCAACGACGGGACCTGCCGCGGCTACGGCAGCGGCCGCTACAGCGCCTATGTGAGGCCTCTCACATACTCGTACGGGTTGTCGGATCGGGTCTCACGGCCGTACGCGAAGTTGCTCGCGGTGAAGAACCTGTGCTCGCATTTCGTCGGTGGATCCCCGGGCGATCGTCTGCGTCGCGCTGGCTATTACCGCTACACCTGGAGCGAGAACATTGGCTGCCGCGACGGCTACGCCTCGGCCAAGGCCGCGGTCCTCACGTCGCACCTGGTGTTCCAGGCCGAGAAGTCGACCGGCGGCGGCCACTGGAAGAACATCAAGAACGCGAAGTACAAGACGCTCGGAATCGGCATCTGGCGGTACGGGACGCGCACCCGCCTGGTCACCAACTTCTACGGCTGAGACCGGCGACGGTCGTCGCGTCGGTCAGCCGAGGGCGCGGGCCCGCCGGCCGAGCTCGTAGGCGCTCGCGTCGGTCGATGTGTAACGGACGTCCTGGACGAGTACACGGCGTGGACCGGATCCTCGGCAGGCGGCAGACTTGGCGACATGCGCAGGGCTGAACGCACGCCGATGGCGGGACCGGCGCCGGCACGTCGAGGGCCAGAACGACGCGGTCGGATGTCGATCGCGGTCATCGCCGCGGGCGCGCTCGTCGGCGCGATCGCCCTCGTCGGCCGGACCGCCGATCTGCCGGCCTCGCCGTCCGTGGCGGCCAGCGTGCCTCCATCGATCACCCGGGCCGCCCCGCCGCTCCCCGGTCACGAGGTCTACGGGTTCGTACCCTACTGGGAGATCGACCGCACGATCGCGGCCCACGTGAGCGCCACGGATGCGACGACGATCGGGTTGTTCTCCGTGACCCACACGGGCAAGGGCGCCCTCGCGACCGCGCAGAACGGTTACCGCCGCCTGACAGGGCCGATCGGACGCCGGATCATCGATGACGCCCATACGGCCGGCCGTCGGGTCGAGGTCGCGTGGACGAGCTTCGGCCGCGAGAAGAATGCGACGCTCTTCGACTCCGAGGCTCTCCAGGATCGGGTCATCGCTGCTCTCGTGGCGTTCCGGGCGGAGCTCGGCGTCGACGGGATCGCGGTCGACGTCGAGGGCATCGACGACGCCGACATCCCGGCCTTCGGCGCCTTCGTCGGCCGACTCCGGACCGCGCTCCGGGCCGACGAACCGGCCGCCACGCTGACGGCAACGACCGGCGCCGGCCGCCAGGGCGCGGCCTTGGCCCTGGCGGCGACCCTCGCCGGCGCGGATCGGATCTTCCTGATGGGCTACGACTACCGAACCGCGGCCAGCGAACCGGGCGCATCGGCTCCCCTGGTCCGGCGCGATGGAGCCGACCGATCTCTCGTCTGGTCGCTCGACCTCTACGCGGCCGCAGGGGTTCCAGTGGAGCGCACACTGCTCGGCCTGCCGCTGTACGGCCTTGCCTGGCCGACGGCCGGAGCCGAGGTCGGGGCGGAGGCCACGGGGCGCGGCGACATCTGGGTCCCCCGACGCAATCTGGCCGCGATCCGCGATCCGGGCACGACACCCGGCTACGACGAGGTCGAGGACGTCGGCTTCCTCGCGATCCCCGATGGCGACGGCTGGCAGACCGTGTACTACGACACGCCCCGGAGCCTGACCCCGAAGCTCGGACTGGCCAACGAGCGCGGTCTGGCCGGGGCCGGGTTCTGGGCGCTCGGCTATGAGCGCGGCCTGTCCGACTACACGGATCTGATCGCGGCGTTCCGTGCCGGCCGGTCGATGGCCGCGGCAAAACAGCCTCGCGGAGCGGTCGTCAGTCCCTGAGGGCGCCGTTCGCGTCGCCGGGCTCGTCGCGAATGCGGCGCACTCGGCCCTCGTGGAGGGGATACTCCTCCAGTTCGGCTTTGCAGGGAGACGAAGATGCGGCAGCTTCTGAGCGCGTGGGCGGTCATCGCGCTGGTCCTCGCGGCATGCGGAAACGGGGAGCCTGCCGCGAGCGGCGGAGGCGGTGGCGGCGGAGGCGGGGGCGGCGGCGGGGGCGGCGCTGACCTGCCTGCGGCGAGCACGGTGATCTTCGGCAGCGCCTACGACCCCGTGGCGCTCACGGTGTCGGACAAGACGAAGACGATCATGGCCGGGACGCCGGTGATCGCGGTCGGGCGGGCATTCACCCCGCGCCCACTCGCCGACATCGTGGTCCAGGTTGGCTCGGGCTCGACCAACAAGGCGCCGCGCCCGCCGGCCGCGGTGAACAACCCGGAGAGCGCCGACCTGTTCGCGTTCGACCTGACCGCAGACGCCCTGCCGCCGGGCACGTGGGTGGTCTCGTTCACGACGCCGGCCGGCAAGATCCTCGCCTCGGGCTACCTGACCGTCATGCCCTGATCCCGGATCGTCGGCGCGCTGCTCTCGTCGGCGTGCTATTCAGCTGACGCTTGGGCGCACGTCATCGCCCGGGACGCCGCGTCGGGCCAGCTCGGCGGCCAGGCCCTCGAGGTCGTCGGCCGGAACGTAGATCGCCGGAACCCTGAAGCGGCTCCAGGGAGCCGGCTCGTGGAAGTCGATCCGGACGCCGCCGTGGTGGCTGCCCCCGAACGTCAGGTCGCGGTGGCGGATGCTCATCCGGACGCCGATCGCGGTGACCCAGCGGAACGGACCTTCGATCCGCCAGCGCGCGACGTTGGCCATCGTCGTCTGGAAGTGGGCCCAGCCGAAGACCACGTCGAGCTCGCCGTCGGGGCCGTCGCCAAGGGTGATTCGGGCTTCGGCAGGCTTCACGCCGAAGAAGATTCGGAGGAGCAGGCGCGAGCGCCGACCGACGCGGATCGGGAAGGTGGTGGGAGGCATGGCCCGAGCCTAGCCGAGTT
>JALYPW010000398.1 GCA_030856145.1 Chloroflexota bacterium
CGCCCGCCGTGGTCGCGCCCGCAGCGGCTCCAGCAGACGGCGTAGACAGGGTCGGTCAGATCCCCTACAAGGCGCCCAACGCCGACGTGCCCGAGGCGCAGAGGGCGCCGACCGGCGATGTCACTTGTCCGGGCAAGGAACCTTGCGGGCCCTAGCGTTGGTGGGGGGAATCGCTCATCCCGCGCGCCCTCGTACCCGCGGATCGATCCTCGCCTCGAGCCAAAAGCATGAGCGCTGCGCGTGCACCCTGCCACGGGCCACCGATCGAGATCGTGGTCAATCCGAACGGGATGAGCGGTTGGCGAGTCGCGGTCCTCGAAGGGTCGGGCACCGTCGCCCCGTTTGACGAACTTGGAGCCGTTGCCACCCTTCGCGATGTCCCAAGCCGGCGTTGCCTTCGTCGGGCTGTAGGCTCTCAGCAACGCTCGCGATGTCCAGGGCGACAGTTACGTGAACCGAGTCACGACAGTGTCGCGACCGACGCCGCGGTCACGACCGCGACCGCAACCGCCATACACGACAGTTGGGCGACGATGAGTGCGACAGAGAATCGTGCTCAGCCCGGCCCGAGCCCGAAAGCCGACTCGCTACGCTCCATACGCGCGGGCGCCGTCTGGACCGGACTCCCGGCTCGAGAGCAGCACCTCCTGCTGTGGCTCCTCGGTGCCGATATCGTCACTGCCGAGCTGGCATCGCTGCTCGTCTACCGACAGCTGCGGACTGCCCAGCGTCGCCTGGCCCGGCTGGTCGATCTTGGACTGCTCCGCGGGTTCTGGAGCGCCAGCGCCCACCGCCCGCGAGGCCGCTACGCCTACGTCCTCACCAGGGCCACGCGGATCGACGTCGAGCGCCTCGCATGGCCTCATGGTCGCCCCGACCGGCCGCCGGACCTGCCGTCGTCCCCGCCGATCCACGAGCTCGCGACCCTCGACCTCTTCGCAGCCTTCCTCCGCATGGCGACCCGTTGTTCCTGAGCGGGTCTGCGCTCACGTCCGTCAACGGGCGACCTTGCTGGTCCGGTCGGGTCGAACAATACACTTAACAATACACTTAAACCCCCTTAACAACGGACTGCGACCCCGCTAGGCTCGTGTCGGGCGGCCGGACAGGCATAGGTGTCGTAAACCGCTTCGCGCGGGCCGCCGAAACCTCCGATATCGGGCATGAAGGAACTCGGGATCCGCGGCAGCGTTCCCTACAGCGAGGTCTACCTCCACGCGATCCAGAACGCGGCCCGCAGCCGCTCCTGGTTCCGGGTCCCGGCCGGCGCGCAATAGGGGAGTGTGGAATTCAAGTGCACAACCCGGCCGAGGCGGCGCCCACTGGTGTCCCTCGGCCGAACCATCTAAGGAAGTCTTGTGACGGGAGTTGTCACAATGTCCCAAACGCGATCGACGAACCCGTTCAGACCGGGCAGCGGGATCCTTGCGCCGCTCCTGGCCGGCCACGAGCACGAGACGGCGATCTTCCAGGGACGCATCGAGCGCTCCCGGGAAGGTCAGTCCGAACACACGGCCTTGCTCGACGACTGGGCGATCGGCAAGACCACCGTGGGAAGCGCACATCCGCCTCCGTCAGGCGATATCGAGGCGGAGGTCGCGCGGCGAGGGGTCAGGCCTGGCGCGACCCGCCAGTCTCTTCGACGACTCGTCGCGAGAGGGCACATCGATCGTCTGACCAACGGGCGCCGCAGTCGATACACCCTGCTGGACCGCCTGTTCCGGCGCTTCCTCGATCTGCAGCACGGGAGCGAGGCGTAAAAGTGCCCCGTCGTTCGTCTGCGACCAAGCCCCGCTCAAACGCCCGCAGGCGGACACCCACCCCACGTCGCCCTACTCCACTCGTCCGACGGCGAATCCCGCTCGTCTTGACGGTGCATCCGCCCACGCAGAGACGGAACGACAGGGTCATCGCGGCGATTGCGGAGGTCATTCGCGATGCGATGACAGCCGACGGGTATGCACAGAATATTCGCGAGGAGCCGGAGAAGGCTCTGGCTTAGAATGGCTACCCTCCCGAACCTCCATGAACTCTGATGGCGATCGCTGCTCGCGCACCCCGGCTGCCTAAGTCCCTCGAAGAGCTGGACGGCCTTCGCGCTGCCCGCTGGACCCGAGAGTCGACCCGCGGTCAGTACGACAACTACGGACCCGAGGCGCAGCGCGAGCAGCAGGATCGGGCGATCGAACGCTGGAAGCTCGCCGACGCTGGCCTCGAGTGGCAGGTCGCGCACTCTGGTCGGACGGTGGGTTCAACGTCCCAATTTCGCGAGATGGTGGCCCGGGCCGGCCGCGACTATGACGTCCTGCTGGTTGGCTACGTCTCGAGATTTGCCCGCAATCTTCGAACCGCCGTGAACGCCCGCCACGACCTCCACGAGGCGGGAGCAGCCATCTTCTTCTGCGACGAGCGGGTTCTTTCATCTGACGAGGACGAGTGGGAGGAGTGGGCGCGCGAGACGGTCGAGGCGGAGGCCTATAGCCGTCGGCTTGGCAAGCGGATCCGCGAAGGGTACGCGGCGAAGTTCCGCCGGCACGCCGATCCAGGGGGTCGCGCCCCGCTTGGCTTCCGTAGGACTTCAGCGCGGCCGCAGACCCTCGAGGTCGACTCATCCGCGATCGGTCGCGCGGTCAGCGTTTTCGAGAGATACGCGACGGGTGCCGTATCGATCGACGAACTCGCCCGCGAACACGGCATGAACGACCGGACGATCAACGACATCCTCAAGAACCCCATCTACAACGGATGGGTACTTCGAAAGGGCGAGCGAGCTGCCGCTTCCTGGCGGGAGTCGCCACCGGTTGACGACGTCCTTTGGGCTCGGGTCCAAGCGCTGCTCGAGGCGCGAACTCGCGGCGGCGGGCCTCGGCGAAGCGACGTTCCCGACCCCCTGCGGGGCCTGCTGCGATGCGTCTGTGGCTCGACGATCCGATCGGCAGGCTTCATGGGTGGCAAGCGCCGCCGCATCCACTCGACCCAGCCATGCCCTGAGGGCGTGACGAAGAAGATCTGGGACAGCGAGACGTGGCTCTCTCCGCTTGAAGCGCAAATCCGTGGGCTCCGCCTCGACGAGGCCACTGTTTCCGCCATCGTGGCCGCCCTTGTGCAGCCCGATCACGCGATCGTGCCGATCGACGACGGCCGGATCGAGCGTCGACGGCGAGAACTCGCGTTCGACGTCGCGGCCGGCCGGATGAACGAGCGCGCGTTCCTCGCGGCCATGCGGCGTCTGAGCCAAGATCACGCCGCCTTGAGCGACGATCTGCCGAGGAAGAGCATCGATGCCGGGACGGCAGTCGAGTACATCCGGACGTTCGCCGCAAGCTGGGCGAAGGCAAAGCCGCCAACGAGGGCGACGATGATCCAGTCGGTCTACGAGGAAATCGTCGTTCGCGGGGAGGAGTTCGTCAGCGTCCGCCTCACACCTGAGGCGTATGCACACGGCCTCGCGCTTGCCCTCCCCGCCGAGGTTGTGGTTCGTGCGCTTCCGACCTGGGGCGGACCGCGCCGCGGATCAAATATGGCATTGGCGCGCCCGACAGGATTCGAACCTGCGACCTTCGGCTCCGGAGGCCGACGCTCTATCCACTGAGCTACAGGCGCGCGGACCGCGATGATACCCGCCGAGCGCCACCAGGCCTGCGGTTTCTGGCTTGAGTGTGGATCAGGGCTCCCAGCGAGCACGGATCCGGTGGCCAGCGCGCTTGTGTAGCGCAAACTCTTCACGCGCACGAGCGGGTCGCGCCTGAGATCGTCGCTTCGTCTTCGCACGTATTTGAACCGGAATGCCCTGCGCTCCGCATGGCAGCGCGATCCGGACAGAGTTCGAGGCCGGCCCCCGAAGGAGCCGGCCTCGATGCTGTCCCGGTGAAAGTCCGGCGAACCGGACACCCGCCACGCGCCAAGGGCATCTATCACGTCGGCTGTACCGACTACCCTGACCCTACCTACCCATGACCTTGATGCTGGGGCAGCTTGGCTGAATCAACAGCGCACGGCCATCGTACCCGTCGCCTCCCTCAAAGCCAAGAGTTTTGACGGATGGTGCGATGTAAATTCCTTAACGTTCGTTGCGGCGACATAACGGTCTGCGTCGGGACGGCGGCCACCACGCACGAGTCTTCGCAACTGAGCGATCGCGAGCCACCCTGACCGTGTGACCAGATCGGCCGGGCGCGTTTGGTGCCACCGACTGCATGAACGGACGGCCGGACGTCTGGCGCGAGCCCCCGACGGAGGTGAATTGCGCCTCAACCCGTCATTCCGTGCACCCAACGCATCAGATGTCGTCCGAGCGATGGGTCAGCCGTCCGTTGACCCTCTCGGTGCATGACCGGCCGGCGGCGCGGGTCAGTCCTCGTGGAGCGTGATGCCGGTGATGGCGACCGGATCGTCCGGGAGGTCGCGGGCGTTGCGCGGCGCCGAGACGATCGCGTCCACGACATCCATCCCCTTCGTCACCTGGCCGAACAACGTGTAGTTCTTGGGCAGCTTGCCCGTCAGGTCCTGGTGGCAGATGAAGAACTGGCTGCCGTTCGTGTTCGGCCCGGCGTTGGCCATCGCCAGCGAGCCGCGGAGGTAGTCGCCCTTGATCGGCTCATCCTCGAACGTGTAGCCCGGTCCGCCGGTCCCGACCCGGCCCGCGTTCAGCGACGCCTTCTTGCCGTGCTGCCCGTCGCCGACCTGGATGACGAAGCCCGGGATGACGCGATGGAACACGACGTCGTCGTAGTAGCCCTTCTTCGCGAGCTCGACGAAGTTGCTGGTCGCCTTCGGGGCGTCGTTGGCGAACAGGTCGACGTCGATGTCGCCCTTCTCGGTTGAGATCGTGGCGCTGGTCATGGGTGACCCTCCTGGCTGGCATCGCCGGGCTCGTCCCGGCGTCGGTGATGATGGTTACGGCGAGACGGTCAGCTTCGTCATGGCGACAGGCTGGCTCGGGTTCTCGGCATCGGCGGCGGTGGCAATCGCGTCCACGACTTCCATACCCTTAGTCGCACTGCCGATGATCTGGTAGGTGTTGGCGCTCGCGAGCGACGACTGGGCACCGTCGTCGAGGACGATGAAGAACTGCGAGCCGACCGAGTTGGGCTGGCTGCTCCGGGCCATGGCCACCGTGCCCCGCTGGTACGGGGTCGTGACCTTCTCGTCCTGGATCTCGTAGCCCGGCCCGCCGGTCCCCGCCCGGCCCGATCCGTAGGTCGCTGTGCGCCCGTACTGGCCGTCGCCACCCTGGATCACGAAGCCCGGCACGACCCGGTGGAAGACGACACCGTCGTAGTAGCCGCACCTCGCGAGGGCGAGGAAGTTTCCGACCGCGATCGGCGACAGGTCGGCCTTCAGGGTCAGCTCGATCGCCCCCAGTGACGTAGTGACCGTAACGACCGACGTCGAGCCGGCCGCGGCGGCCGGGGGCTGAGCCGTCGGACAGCCGGCCGGGATTCCGCCACCACTCGGGTCGACGCTGGAGGGATCGACCCTGGTCGATG
>JALYPW010000402.1 GCA_030856145.1 Chloroflexota bacterium
TGCGTGCAGTCTCGGCAGAACGGTTGGGTCACCGAGCTGATCACCCCAAATTCGCCTGACCCGTCCGCGTAGCACCATCGTCCGGCCACTTCACCGCGGTACGACGGCTCGGCCCGCGCGACCGGCCACTGGCCCGCGATGCGCTCGCCTCCCGGCGCGCCGCGTCGTCCCCGCCCGCAGCCGCCGGGTCTCGAATCACTGCCCGCAGATCATGCCCCTCCCCGGTGAACAGGCACGTATAGAACCGCCCCTCGGCAGACAGGCGGGCGCGCGTGCAGTCGCCGCAGAACGGCTTCGTCACCGACGCGATCAGCCCGATCTCGCCCTGGCCGTCGGCGTATCGGTAGCGCGTCGCGACCTCGCCTCGATAGCGCGGCGGCACTCCGACCAGGGGCATCTCCGCGTCCACGAGCGCGACCAGCTCATCGGCCGGAACCACGTCGTCCATCCGCCAGCCGTTCGTGTGGCCGACGTCCATGTACTCGATGAACCGGAGCGTCACTCCGGCCGACCGCGCCCAGCGGACCATCGGCAGGACGCTCGCCTCGTTGATCCCGCGCCGGACGACCATGTTGATCTTGACCGGCCCGAGTCCGGCCTCCTGCGCCGCAGCCACCCCGTCGAGGACCTTGGCGACCGGGAAGTCGACCCCGTTCATCGCGCTGAACACCGCGTCGTCGAGCGAGTCGAGCGACACGGTGACCCGGCCGAGCCCGGCCGCCGCCAGCGGACTGGCCAGCTTGCGGAGCGCCGAGCCGTTCGTCGTCAGGGTGAGATCGAGGGCGCCGCCGTCGGGTCGCCGGATCGCCGCCAGCTTCTCGACCAGGATGGCCAGGTCGCGCCGGACCAGGGGCTCGCCGCCGGTCAGCCGGAGCTTTTCCACGCCGAGCCCGACGAAGACCCGGGCGACCCGCTCGATCTCCTCGAACGACAGGACCTCGGAGCGCGGCAGGAACGCATAGTCGGCACCGAAGATCTCTTTCGGCATGCAATAGGTGCAGCGGAAGTTGCAGCGATCGGTGACCGAGATCCGGAGGTCGTGGAGCGGTCTCCCCAGACGATCGGCGAGGGCCGCGTCCGGGGCGTCGGCCGGGCTCGGCGGGCGGGCGGGCGGGTCGACGAGCGATTCCATCGGACTGATCGTACCGCGCGGGCCCGGACGGGCCGCCGGGCGGTGCGTCGCGGCATCGGAATGGCGATGCGACGACGCACCGATCCTCGCCCGGACCCGGGGGTCCCGCCCTGCCGCCCGTACCACCGGCTTGGTCTGCTGGTACCTCTAGCGGACTCCATCACACCCTCCCTGTGCAACCACAATGCGAGCACGCCCTGAATCCCTGCGGGGTGCACCTGGAGAGGCAGAACGACGCATGGCCACCACCGACGCCCGAGCCGGATTCCGGCTTCCCTGGACCTCCGACCGCCCATCGAGCGAGAGCTCCGACGGCGAGTCTCCCGATCAGGCTGCCGCCGCCAGCGGCTGGCCGACCGAGGACGTCGCGTCGCTCGATGCCGCGATCGCCGCGGACGGCCCCACGGCCGATTCAGCACCCGGCGCGCCCGAGGCCACCAGTCCGGTCAGCCGTCGGGTGGCTCCTCACGCCGAGCCCGAACCGGCCGCAGCGAAGCCGCCCACGAACAAGAAGCCCAGCAAGTTCATGGCCGACCTGACGAGGGCGATGCAGGCCGCGGCCGAGGATGCCCGCAGCCGGTCGATCAGCCAGCTCCAGGCCGATGCCAAGACGCACGTCGAGACGATCCACGGCCGCTCCTCCATCGAGGCTGCTGGGCTGCGTCGGACCGCCGATGACGACGTTGCCGGGGTCCGCGAGTGGTCCAAGGCCGAGATCGCCCGGATCCGCGACGAGACCGAGACGAAGATCACCGATCGCAAGGCCCGACTCGAGACCGAGATCGAGCAGCACGCTGCCGTCATCGAGCGCGAGATCGACGCCGTCCAGAAGACGGTCGCCGCGTTCGAGGAGGACATGGCCGCCTTCTTCGGGCGTCTGCTCGGCGAAGAGGATCCGAGCCGGTTCGCGACCATGGCCGAGAACCTGCCCGAGCCGCCGACCTTCGACGGTCTCCCGGCCGCAGTCGCCACCGACGAAGCCGAGTCCGTCGACGCCGTCGTCGAGACCGAGAGTGTGGCGGACGAGGCCGGCCAGGCCGAGGCGGCCGACGTTGCGGCGGTGCTCGGCGCCACGGACGGGTCGGTCGCCGCGACCGACGAGATGGCCGGGTCGCTCGATGGAGCCCAGGAGTCCAACGGCGAGTTCGACCGCGAATCTGCCTTCATCGCGACCCAGGCGGCCGCCGAGGCATCCGCGAGCGCCGGGGTCGACGTTGAGGCCATCGCGGACACCCAGGCGGATCCGCGCTTCGCGGCCCTCGGCCTGTCGCCCGACTACGACGCCGCCGAGGCCGAGGCGTTCGCCGACGCGGGCGTCTCCGACGAGGAGATTCCGGAGATCGGCGACGACGCCCTCGCCGCCCGGATCGCCGGTCTCGTGCCCGGCAAGGACAAGGCCGACGACACCCCCGCCGCGACCCAGGTCATCGTCGTCGGACTCGTCAGCGTGGCGAGCATTGCCAGCTTCAAGCGCCATCTGGGTCGCCTGGCCGGCGTCCGATCGGTCGGAGTCTCATCCGGCCCCGACGGCGAATTCGTCTTCGCGGTCAACCACGCGGACGATGCCAACCTCCGCGACGCGATCCCGTCGCTGCCGAGCTTCCAGGCCCGGGTGACCGGCTCGAGCGAGGGCATCGTCCACGTCACCGCTCGTGATCCCGAGTCCGACGCCTAGGCCGGCTCAGCCGACCTGACGTCCATCCCACCGCAAGCACCGGGAGAATCCACGTGGCTCGTCCTGCCATCGTCATCGCACTACCGCCCGAGGAACGGGGCGCCGTCGCCGACGAGCTCCGATCCGCCGGTTTCGAAGCGATCACGATCGGCACACCCGACGAGCTCGAGGCCCTCCTCGCGAACCGCCGCGACATCGCCGTCGCGATCCTCGACGGCGAGCGCGACTTCAACACGTCGCTCGAGTACTACGGCCTGCTCCACGAGGGCTCGCTCAGCATCCCCGCCCTGATGGTCATGTCGCCGCAGGCCCTCGACCGGATGTTCAGCCCGTCGTCGGCCGACGAGTTCTTCAGCCGCCCATACACCGCCGACTCGATCCGCTGGCGGGTCGAGGCGATGTGCATCCGGTCGGTCACGGTCGACGACGGCTCCGGGCCCGTCATCCAGAGCGGTTCGATGGCAATCGGCGACTGGTCGCGCCTCGCGACCGTCATCGCCGTGTTCAACCCGAAGGGCGGCGTCGGCAAGACGACCGTCGCGACGAACCTGGCCTCGGCCCTCCAGCTCCACCAGAACCAGAAGGTTCTCCTCGTCGACGCCGACACGGTGACCGGCCACGTCACGACCTCGCTCGGGCTCGAGCAGGTCCGGACCGTCGCCGACAGCTGGCGCGACCATGCGGAGGGCGGCGACCTCGAGTCGCTGACCGAGATCGGGTCGCCCCACACCTCGGGGATGACCGTCGTCTCGTTGACCTCGTCGCCGCTCAATGTGGAGATCCTGGAGCCCGCCCGGATCGCCGACTCGATCACCGCGTCGCGGCCGCTGTACGACTTCATCGTCGTGGACCTCCACCCGTCGTACAGTGGGCTGAACAAGGCGATCTTCGAGAAGGCCGATCGGATCCTCGTCCCCGTGACGCCCGACGTGCCGGCGTTGCGCGCCGCCGTCCAGCTCCGCGAGGTCGCGATCGAGCTGGGGATCCAGGACCGCCTGGCGCTCGTCGTCAATCGGGCCAACAGCGGGGTCTCGGTCGCCGACATGGAGAAGACCGTCGGGATGCCGGCACTGGCCCTGATCCGGTCGGGTGGATTGCTCTTCGTGCGGG
>JALYPW010000440.1 GCA_030856145.1 Chloroflexota bacterium
GCTCGATCTTCTCGCCCGACATGGAGCCGGACCGATCGAGCACGAAGGCGAGGTTGACGGCGAAGCGCTCGCGCCGGCGACCGGCCGGCGGGGCGGTCACCTGGGCGAGGACGAAGCGCGTGCTCCGGCCGACGGCCCGGATCAGCGGTCGGTCGGTCCGGGCGGTGAGGGCAGTGACGGCGGCGGGGATGGTCATGACGGGTCCTCCTCGAGGAGCTCACGGGCGATCGAGACGAGCCGATCGACCTTCCGGGATTGGGGGCGTGACAGGGGCCGCCGGACATGCAGCTCGATGTCCGGGGTGAGGGCGATGCGCTCCCATTGCGAGCGCTCGATGAATGGCGGCAGCGGCGGCTCCGACGGGCTCGGACCGCTCGAGTAGGCCGGTGCGGGCGCCTCGGCCGCCATCGCCACCCGCTTCAGGCTCGTCCGCGACGAACCGTCCGGTTCGAGCATTCGGCGGACGTAGTCGAGTGCCGTGTCCGTGGGATCGACCCGTTCCGTGCCGGGCTCATCTGCCAGTTGCACCGCCCGCGCAACCTCGTCGCCATCGAGCCCGGACAGGCGGCTCCGGATCTCGGCCAGCGGCAGATGCTCGCGCTGGAGCCGCCGGATCAGACGCAGCCGATCGAGGTGCTCCTCACCGTACTTGACGCCCGGTCCGGTCGCGCCGGGTGACGGCAGGAGGCCCTGCGACAGGTAGAAGCGCACGGTCCGCGGGGTCACCCCGGCGAGGTCGGCAAGCTCCGTGAGCGCGTAGCGCGGTAGCGTGTTGGGCATGGGTTAACGATACAGCATCACGTCACGCTGTCAAGCGCGGTGATTCCTGGTCCGGCGATCGCCGCACGGGATCTGACCCGCGCAGTCTTCGACGTCGACGGCCGGTCTCACTGCGAGACCGGCCGTCGAGCCATGCGCCACTGGGGCGCCCAGGCGGAGGAGTCGCCCCGAACTCCCGGACGAAGGTCGGGCGCCGACGAGGGCATACAAAAGGTCGGGTTGACCTAGCTCAAGGCAAGATCGCGCGATTCCCGGCCGGCGGGCTGTCAAGAATCGCCGAGCGGCGCGTGCTCTCGCCGCGGACCGTCGGGCCACCCCGTCCGCCGTTCATTCCAAGCTCGACGTGCCACGCCGATCCGTGGTGGCGGCGGCGATCGAGGCCGCCGGGAATAGCGCCTGGACCAGGTCTCGAGCGGCCGCGCCCTCGACGCACGGCCAAAGCACGGCCGCTGGACGGCCGCCACACGGCGAGCTCAGCGGGTCCGGACCTCCACTCGACCCTCGTCCGGATCCGGGCGCGCCCACGCGACGGCGGCCACGATCAGCCACCCTCCATCGTCGTCCGCATCTTGACTTCCTTGAGAAACAGGCAGAGGACCGCGGCGACGAGCGCCCCGGCGATCCCCACCCAGAACGTCGAGGCGAGGGCGATCGAGAACGCCTCGTAGATGCCGTTCACGATGTTCGGGATGATCGGCTCCACGAGCGGCCGGAACGCGTCCGGGACCGAGGCGAGGATCCTGGCGCCGAGGTCGCCGGTGCCGGTCAGGTCCAGGGCGCCGCCGCCCGACCCGCCGGCGGCAAACGTATCGACGAACTGCTGGGGCACGCCCGAGGTCACAAGCTGCTTGGGGATCTCGGCCGTGAGGCGGTCGGCGAAGAGCGTCCCGCCGATCGTCAGCCCGACCGTCCCGCCGATCTGCTGGAAGAACGTCAGGCTGCTCGTCGCGACCCCGATCCGGTCGGGATTCACCGCGTTCTGGACGATCAGGGTGAAGACCGCCAGCGACGGCCCGATCCCGAGCCCGGCCAGAACCATCCACAGCCACAGGACCGGCCGATCGGTGCCCGCCCGCAAGTTCGTCATCAGGAACAAGGCGGACGCGAGCAGCACGAGCGAGCCGACCATCAGCCACTTGTAGCGGCCCACGCGAGCCACGATCTGGCCCGACGCGATCGCCGCGAAGATCATTCCGGCGAGCAGCGGCAGGAGGTTGTAGCCGGATTCGGTGGCGCTCGCCCCGGCGACGGTCTGGAACCAGCGCGGCAGGAAGATGATCGCGTTGAAGAACCCGAACGCGGCAAGGAACGTGGCCGCGACCGAGATCGTGAACGTCCGGAGGCGGAACAGGCTGAGCGGCACGATCGGGTCCGGGACGCGCGACTCCACGAAGAGGAACACGGCGCCGAGGACGAGGCCGAGAACGATCAGGCCGCCGACCGCGGGGTCGGTCCATTGCCCCGTCTGCTTGTTGGTCAGCCCGATCAGGAACGTGGCGATCGCCGCCGTGAAGATGGCGGCGCCGAGGTAGTCGATGTTCCGATCCGCATCGGCCCGCCGGATGGCCGGCAGGAGGCGCCACAGGATGAACAGGGCGACGAGCCCGATCGGGATGTTGATGAAGAAGATCCAGTTCCAGCCGAAGTTGTCGGTGATCAAGCCGCCGAGGCCCGGCCCGATCAGCGACGACATCCCGAAGACGGCTCCGAACAGCCCGAGATACTTGCCCCGCT
>JALYPW010000462.1 GCA_030856145.1 Chloroflexota bacterium
CCCTCCAGGATGCGCTCGAGCGAGCCGGCGTGCCGACCCGGGTGATGAGCGCGATCGCGATGAACGAGGTCGCAGAGCCGTACATTCGGCGGCGCGCCGTCCGCCACCTCGAGAAGGGCCGCGTCGCCCTGTTCGTGGCCGGCACCGGCAACCCCTACTTCACGACCGACACCGCGGCTGCCCTGCGCGCCGTCGAGATCGGGGCGGAAGTCCTGCTCAAGGCGACCAAGGTGGACGGGGTCTACGATGCCGATCCGCTGACCCATCCCGACGCGCGGCGCTACGCTGAGCTGGAATACGCGGATCTCCTGCGCGACCAGCTCAAGGTCCTCGATGCGGCTGCGGTCTCCCTGTGCATGGAGAACGACATGCCGATCGTGGTCTTCGACCTCAACCAGCCCGACAACATCACCCGCGTCGCCGCCGGCGAGCCGGTCGGGACGCGGATCTCCGGCGCCGCGAGCGCCATCGGAGGCAGGCGATGACCAGCGAGACGATCACGAGCGCCGATCACAAGATGAATCGCGCCGTCGACGCGATGGAGCGCGACTTCCAGGCCTTCCGGACCGGCCGCGCCTCGACCTCGCTCGTCGAGCGCCTGATGATCGACTACTACGGCACCCAGACGCCCCTCAACCAGCTCGCCGGGATCAGCGTCCCGGAGGCCCACCAGATCGTCATCCAGCCGTGGGACCGGGGGGTCCTCGGGGCGATCGAGAAGGCGATCCAGAAGAGCGACATCGGGCTGATGCCAAACGTCGATGGGACGGTCGTCCGCCTGAACATCCCGCCGCTGACCGAGGATCGTCGCAAGGACCTCGTGAAGAGCGTCCACCGCCGGATGGAGGAGGCCAAGGTCGAGATCCGCAACCTGCGGCGCGACGCGGCCGACGAGCTGAAGAAGGAAGAACGCGACGGGACCGTCGGCACGGACGAGTCGCATCGCCAGCTCGAGCAGCTCCAGAAGACGACCGATCGCTGGACGGCCGAGGTCGACCGCCTCGGCGCCGCCAAGGAGCAGGAGGTCATGGACGTCTAGTGGCCCGGACGCCTCTCGACCGCCCGACCGACGCGCCGCCCACGGCGCAGCGGCTCGGTGACGAGGCCGCCACCAGCCCCGGATCGACGGCCGCGCCCGGCGTCGACGAGTTCATGTCGGACAGCGACCTGCCGCGCCACGTCGCGATCATCATGGACGGGAACCGTCGGTGGGCCCGCCAGCAGGGCCTAGCCGAGTTCGACGGCCATGCCGCGGGCGTCGAGGCGATCCGGACGCTCCTTCGGCACGCGGTCAAGCGCCGGGTCCGGGTCGTCACGGTGTATGCCTTCAGCCGCGAGAACTGGGCTCGCTCCGACGACGAGGTGCGCGGCCTGTTCGCGCTCCTCGAGCAGGCGATCCGGAGCGAGACCGCCGAGCTCCGGGAGCAGGGCGTCCGGATCCGCCTTCTCGGCCGGCTCGACGAGCTTCCCGGCGACACGCGGACCTCGATCGACGAAGCGCTGGCCGAGACGGCCGGCGGCGAGCAGTTGCTGCTCAACGTCGCGTTCAACTACGCCGGCCGGACCGAGCTCGTGGACGCGGTGCGGAGGATCGTCGCCAGCGGTCAGCCGGCCGAAGGGATCGACGAAACGACGATCGCCGCCGCGCTCTACACAGCCGGCCTGCCCGACCCCGACCTGGTGATCCGGACCGGCGGCGAGCAGCGCCTGTCCAACTTCCTGATCTGGCAGGCGGCCTACGCCGAGCTCTATACCACCGAGGTCCTCTGGCCGGACTTCGGGTCCGACGCATTCGACGCGGCGCTCCTCGAGTTCGCCAGCCGCACCCGCCGGTTCGGACGCTGAACGGCCGCGCCGCGCCCGCCGGCATGCTCCGCCAGCGTGCCGTGAGCGCGGCGTTCCTGGTCCCGCCGCTCGGCGCGGCCCTGTTGCTGGGCGGCGCCTGGATCGTGGCGGTCGTCGTCATCGCCGCCGGTCTCGCGGCCCGCGAGGCGTTCGGACTCCTCACCGGTGCCGGCTATCCGTCGCTCGCCTGGCTCGGGATCGCCTTCACGGTCGCGGTCGTGCTCGATGCCGCGGTCGTCCCGGCGATCGATGCCAGCGGGATGATCCTCGTCGCCGTCGGCGCGATTCTGGCGGCCGTCGGCGCCTTCACCCGGCCCGATCCACGCGATGGTCTCGCGACCTGGTTCTCGACCGTGTTCGGGGCTCTCTACGCATCGCTCCTCGCGTTCGTCCTCCGGCTCGGCCATGAAGCGCCGCCAGTGGTCGCCGGCTCGCCCCTTTCCATGCTCGGGGCAGGCCAGGGCTGGATCCTCCTCCTCGTTCTGACGGTCTGGGCATACGACACGGGCGCCTACTTCATCGGCAAGCGTTATGGCCGGCGTCGGTTCCTGGGCCACATTTCGCCGTCGAAGACCTACGCCGGGCTCATCGGCGGCCTCGTCGCGGCGACCATCGTCAGCGCCGCGGTCCTGTGGGGTCTCGGCCAGTCCGCCCAGACGGGTCTGTTCGTCGGCCCCCTGATCGCTCTCGCGGCCCAGGCCGGCGATCTCGCCGAGTCGATGCTCAAGCGGGCGGCCGGCGCCAAGGACTCGGGTCGCCTGATCCCGGGCCACGGCGGGATCCTCGACCGGGTGGACTCCTTCCTCTTCGCTGCGCCGGTCCTGACCCTGTATGTCGTCGCCGCGTTCCGCTGAGCCGGATCCGGCCGGGCGTCGCCGGGTCGCGGTCCTCGGCTCGACCGGCTCGATCGGGACGCAGACGCTCGACGTCCTGGCGGCTCATCCCGCCCGATTCCGGGTCGTCGCCCTGGCGGCGGGATCGAACGCG
Organism: Chloroflexota bacterium; assembly: GCA_030856145.1. GTDB lineage: Bacteria > Chloroflexota > Limnocylindria > Limnocylindrales > CSP1-4 > CF-46. Next base: position 2,833 of record JALYPW010000462.1, read on the forward strand.
ACCCTGCTGGCCGACCAGGCCCGCCGGTTCGGGGTCGGCGTCACCGCGCTCGGCGCCGACGGCGACGCGCTCGCCCGGATCGCGGCCGGCGACGACGTCGATCTGGTCGTCGTTGCCACCGGCGGGATCGTCAGCCTGCGGCCCGTCCTCGCCGCGCTGGCGGCCGGCAAGGTCGTCGCCACCGCCAACAAGGAGACGCTCGTCGCGGGCGGTCACCTCGTGATGCCGCTCGCCCGGACGCTCGGGGCCAGCCGCGCCGCCGCCGACCCTGGTGATCCGTACGCCAGCCCGCT
>JALYPW010000021.1 GCA_030856145.1 Chloroflexota bacterium
GCATCCACACAGCCCGCCAGGACTCCGCCCCGATGTTCGCGCTGGTCGGCCAGGTCGAACGGGCCTTCCGGGGCCGGGAGGCGTTCCAGGAGATCGATCAGGCCGGCACGATCGGGGGCCTGGCCGCCCATGCCGTCGAGCTCACCGCCGTGGCCGACGTTCCGCGCCTGGTCGGTGATGCCGTCCGGGCTGCCCTGACCGGCCGACCGGGCCCGGTCCTGCTGTCGCTGCCCGAGGACATCCTCGACGAGGAGCTGCCGGCGGGCACCCAGCTCGACACCTCGCGCCCGGCGCCCGCCCGTCCGGAGCCCGCCGATGTCGCCTCCGTGCTCCGGTTCCTCGCCTCAGCCGAGCGGCCCGTGATCCTCGCCGGCGGCGGCGTGCTGCGTGCCCGGACGTCGACCGACCTCGTGAAGCTGGCCGAGCTCTTGCGCGTCCCGGTCATCGCCGGCTGGCGGCGCGGCGACGTCGTCTCGAACGACCATCCGCTGTACCTCGGCATGGCCGGCTACGGGAGCCCGGCGGTGGTTCGCGAGCGTCTCGAGCGGTCAGACGCGATCCTCGTTCTCGGCTGCCGCCTGTCGGAGATCACCTCGTTCGGCTACGCGATTCCGGCCGACGGCCAGGCGTGGATGCACGTCGACGTCGAGCCGCTCGACGGCCGGGCGGGACTGCCGTCGCCGGCGCGAACGATCGTCGCCGACGCTCGAGCGTTTCTCCGCGCGGCCGTCGCCCGTCTCCAGGAAGGGGTCCTCGAGGCCGCGGTCGCAGATCGCCGGCAGGCAGTGAACCTCGCTGATCGAGCCGCCTGGGAAGTCGCCAGCCAGCCCGATGACGAACCCTGGACCGGCCCGGGCGCCCATCCCGCGCACACCGTCGCAACCCTCCGCCGGCTGCTCCCCGACGACGCGATCGTTGCCACCGATGCTGGCAACTTCGGGCTGTGGGTCGCCCGCCACTTCCGGTTCCGGCGGCCGGGCACATTCCTTGGCCCGACCTCGGGCGCGATGGGCTACGGCCTGCCAGCCGCGATCGCGGCCGCGCTCGTCCACCGCGATCGAGCGGTGGTGGCGATCGCCGGCGACGGCGGCTTCGCGATGACGATGGCCGAGCTCGAGACCGCAGTCCGCGAGAAGGCGAACATCATCGCGGTCGTCTTCGACAACGAGCGCTACGGGACGATCCGCATGCACCAGGATCGGCGAGGCGGGGGAGCCGACGGCGCGATCGCGACCGACCTCGGGCCGATCGACTTCGCCGCGATCGCCCGGGCCTGCGGTGCACGCGGGATCCGGGTCGAGTCCGACGCCGCGTTCGAGCAGGCCCTGCGCCAGGCCCTGGCCAACGACAGCCCGACGGTCATCCAGGTCGCGCTCGACCGCGGCTGGGTCAGTCCCGATCGCGCCTTTGTCGCCGGAGCTTGACCGCGAGCGGCGGTCCGCGATGCGCCTGGCCTACCACCTGACGCCCGCCGACTGGTGGGCGGCCGCCGACCCGGTCGAACCGCTCGGCGCACCGTCGCTGGACGAGGAGGGCTTCATCCACTGCACGGACGGAGCCGCGGCGATGGTCGCGACCGCCAACCGGCACTATCGAGATGACCCGCGCTCGTTCGTGGTCCTCACGATCGACCTGGACCAGGTCGGCAGCCGCTGGACCGTGGAGGATCCCGGCCGGATCTACCCGCATGTCTTCGGTCCGATGGCCCGTGCATCGATCGTCGCGGTCACGCCCGCTCCTCGCGACCCGGACGGAGAGTTCCTGCCCTTCGCCGACTGACGACGTCCCCGGCACGGGCTGGCGGCACGCCGCCGACGCCCGGCGCGGTATCGTCCGCGCATGCCCCGCGCAAAAGCTGCTCCCAGACCGGCCGACGATTCCGACGACGCACCGCTGAAGCGGCTCGGCGGCGGGCGCTGGCAGACCCGCGACGAGCGGTTCACGATCGAGCCGCAGTCAGGCACCTGGGTGATCGTCGACGCCGTGCAGACCGACGACTTCGGCATGGCCCTGGTCCGTGGGCCGTACGCGAGCCTGACGGACGCGAAGGCAGCGATCTCGGTCGTCCGCACCAGCGCGCCGGCCGAGTCGCCGCTGGTCGGGCGGATTGCGCGGCGGAAGAGCCGGCCGGCGGCCGAGACGGTGAGGGCGCCCGACAAGGGTGCGACGGCCGCGACGGGACGCGACAGGTCAGAGACGCGGCCCGCCGCCCGGGGCGATACCGCGCCGATCCCGGCCTTTCGGGCTTCACGGGCGAAGAGTGCGACCCGTGCGAACCGTTCCGAACCCGATGCACCGGCCGAGCCCGCCTGGCTGGCCGATCTCGACGCCGCGGGCCGGGGTCGTGCCCGGCGCCTGATCGCCCGGCTCGAGGAGGCCGGTGTCGGCGACGCGGTCGGAGTCGCCCGGCGCGACCTCCTCGGCGACGTCCCAGCAGTTGCGGGGATGGCCCTGGGCCGACGGCTGGCCGAGCTCGGGGCGGACGCGACGCCCGCCGAGGTCGCCGCGCTCCTCGCGGACGGCCGCGACGACCGCTTCGACGTCCGCTGGCGCCTCGTCGACGGGGCCGGCCGTCCCATCGTTCTCAACATGCGCCAGGTCCGCCGCGGTTGACGTTCGGTCGGGCGGCACACGCGTCGTTTCACCGCCACGTCAGCTCCCTAGAATCGAGCGATGAAGATCGGATTGCTCCTGCCCCAGGCCGCCTCCGACGGCGGGGAGACCTGGCGAGAGATCTCGGCACTGGCCCGCCAGGCGGAGGACGACGGTGCCGACAGCCTGTGGCTGATCGACCACTTCTTCCATCGCGAGGACGGGGCAGCGATCGGCGCCGAGACCGGGATCGTCGAGCCGTGGACCTTGCTCAGCGCGCTGGCCGCGACGACGAGCCGGGTGGAGCTCGGCACGCTCGTCCTGTCGACATCGTTCCGTCCCGCCGGACTCCTCGCGAAGATGGCTGTCACGGCCGACGAGGTGTCGGGTGGCCGGCTGATCCTCGGCCTTGGCTGCGGCTGGCACGAACCCGAGTACACCGCGTTCGGCTACCCGTTCGACCATCGGGTCGGGCGGTTCGAGGAGGCCCTGCGGATCACCGCCCCGCTCGTTCGTGGCGAGCGGATCACCCACGAGGGTCCGTACCAGCAGGTCCGCGAGGCGGTGATCATGCCGGCCCCGAAACGGCCGGACCTGCCGATCCTGGTCGCGGCCAAGGGCGAGCGCATGCTCCGCCTCACGGTCGAGCTCGCGGACCTGTGGCAGACCGCCTGGTTCGGCCTCCCGGACGAGCGCTACCGAGGCCGCCATC
>JALYPW010000071.1 GCA_030856145.1 Chloroflexota bacterium
AGCCCGATCGGGGCGTGCTGTCGGCCCCGGCTCCGCGGCCTCCGGCCGGCGCCTACCTTCCCCCGTCGGCCGTCCTTGATGCGCTCGACCCCGCGTCCGCCGTGGGAGCCGCGCGCGCGGCAAGCGGAGTCCCGGCCTCCTCGACAACGCCGGCGCCAAGCGTCGCCGGGCCTACCTTGCCGGGCGTGAGGGATCGGGGACTGCTCGGATCGATCGACCTTGCCGACGACTCCACGCGGGCCGTCATCGCCGTCGGCGCCGCGATCGCCGCGATCGGCTTCCTCCTGCCGTGGGCCAACGTCCTGGCGGGAGCGGGACTGCTCGGCGGCTACTTCACCCAGTGGGGGCTCGCCGGGCCGGGCCACTGGATCGCGCTGACGCTCCTCGTCGCCACGGTCGGAGTCGCGCTGGCCGGACCGGCGACCGCTCGCTGGCCCGTCGGGCTCGGCGCGATCGCCCTGGCCGCGCTCCTGGTCGGGATGCTCTGGCCGTACCTGTTCGGCTTCCTGGGTCGATCGATCGGCATCTGGGTCGTCCTGGCCGGGGTGATCGTCCTCGTCGTCGGCGGCGCCCTCGACCGGCTCGGCCGTGACGATCCCGACGGGCCTGCCGTCCCGTAGGTCACGAGGGGCCGCCGTTCGAGCCCCTGCTACACTGCGCCGGACGCTGGCCCCCCAGCGCAGGCGGGCCCCCGTCCGCCGTCGAATCGATCAGTCGCGACCGCAACGGAGGCAGTCAGCCAAGCCGCATGGACCAGATCTTCGGTGAGATCGGCAAGGCGCTGGCCGGGTTCTTCGGGAGCCCCGTCGTCCAGTTCGTCATCTATTCGATCGCGGTCTACCTCGTCGTCCTCTGGCTCGCGAGCGCCTACTGGGTGTTCCGCGACATGCAGCAGCGGACCGAGAACGCGATCCTGCCGTATGCCGCCGCCAGCCTCGTCATCGTCTTCCTGCCGGTCTTCCCGCTGGCGATCTTCGTCTACAAGATCATCCGGCCTCACGAGAAGATCGGCGAGGTGTACGAGCGGAACCTCGCTGAGGAAGCGCTCCTGGCCGAGGTCGAGGGGATCCGGAGCTGTCCGACCTGCGCCCGTCGGGTGAACGACGAGTGGATCATCTGCCCGACCTGCCGGACGCGCCTGAACCGGGTCTGCCCGAACTGCAGCCGCCTCGTCGGGCTCGACTGGTCGCTGTGCGCGTGGTGCGGCAAGGACTTCGAGCGCTCGACGCCGGCCCTGACCTCGTCGTCCGGACGGCCAGCTCCGATCTCGCCGTTGCCCGGCGACGACACGGGACGAATCGCGCGGCCGGGATCGGACGTCGAGTCCGACCGGACCGCGGTCTCCCGCTCGATGGCCAGCCCGCGGCCCACGTCCGCCCGGACCACGTCGCCGCGATCCAAGCCCGACGTCCTGCCCGAGTCTTGACGGGGCCGACGTCGGACCGTCATCGGAATCGCTGACGTGACCACCGACGGCGGAGATCGCGGGCCGGTCGAACCGTCCCTGCCGCCTGAGCTCGTTGACCCGGCCGCGGCCCGTCCGGGCCTGTCCACATTCACGATCGAGGGCCGCGCCGCGCCCGGCCTGTTCGTCGTCGGCTGGCTGGCGACGCTCGCGGGCGTCGGGCTCGTCCTGATCGGGCTGCTCGCTCCGTCGGGCCTGTTCCTGTACTTCCTCGGCCCGCTGCTGCTGGCGATCGGGTTCATCGGCGGGGCCGGCAACCAGGCGCTCGAGCGACGAGCTCGTGGTTTTCCGTACGCCGGGCCGTCGCCCTATCTGGTCCTCGCCGCGACCGTGGCCGCCGTGTACGTCGTGGCCTCGAGCGTGGGCCTCGTCCTCCAGCTCTCGATCGGACGCGGCCAGGTGCCCGACTACTGGATCAACCTGGTCGGAGTGTCTCTCCAGGCCGCCGTGTTCATTGCCATCCTGCGCCTCACGGTCGTCGGCACGGGCGCCCTGTCGTGGGCCCAGATGGGCTGGCGGCGTTTCTCGGGTGGCGCCCTCCGCGATCTCCTGTTCGGCGCTGCAGTCGCGATCCCGGTGATCGGCCTGACCTCGATCGTGGCGTGGATCCTCGTCAGCATCTTCCGGGTGGTGCCGGAGTCGCCGCTGCCGCCGACCGGCGTCGCGGCGGGGCTCGTGGTCCAGCTGATCGCCGGTGCGGTCATCGCGCCGATTGCCGAGGAGGCGGTGTTTCGCGGGTTCGCGATCAGCGCCTGGCGCCGGACGGTGGGCGAGCGCGGGGCGATTGTTCGGGCGTCGCTCGTGTTCGCCCTGGCCCATGTGATCAACATCAGCGGCGGCTCCATCGGCGAGGCGGGCGGGCTGATCGCGGTCGGCTTCGCCTCGCGCCTGCCGGTGGCCCTCGCGCTCGGCTGGCTGTTCGTCCGGACCGGCTCGATCTGGGCGCCGATCGGGCTGCACATGGCGTTCAACGGGATCCTGTTGCTGGCCGCCGAGTCGGTCCAGATGAGCGGCGCCGCGTCGAGCGGCTGAGGTCCGGGCCGCCGTTCCCCGGGTTCGCCGTGCGCCGCGCGTGAGCGCCGGTGAAGGCGCTGGTGATCGCCGGGTGAGGGCTCGTCGCTAAGGTTCGTCGTGTTCCCGGATCCGGATGGCGGGAGGAATCGGCGGGCTTCCATCGTTCGGATCCGGGGACTCCTGATCCCGCCGCGTTCTCGAGGCAGGCGATGAGCGGCGGTCACGACAGCAACCACGATGACACCCTATCGGACGGTGCTGGCCACCGGCCGGGCCGCGCGATCCGCGAGCTGCCGGCGGCGGAGCGACCGCGCGAACGGCTGGCGATGCGCGGCGCCGCTGGACTGTCGTCGGCGGAGCTGATCGGGCTGTTGTGGGGCTCCGGTTCGCGCGGCCGCTCGGCCGTCGACCTGGCCGAGGACGCCCTCACCCGCCACGACGGCCTGACCGGCCTCGCCCGGGCGAGTGATCTCGAGCTCGAGGCGTTGCCAGGCATCGGGACGGTCAAGGCGGCCCAGCTGACGGCCGCGTTCGAACTCGGGCAACGGCTGCTGGCCGACTGGCCGGTCGGGCGGTGGACGATCCGCTCGCCCCGCGACGTGGCCGACCGGCTGATGCTCCAGATGGGCCGTCTCGAGCGTGAGGAGCTGCGGGTGGTGCTGCTCAACACGAAGAACGTCGTGCTCCGGGTCACGACCGTCTACCAGGGCAACGTGTCGTCGTCGCTGGTCCGGGTCGGGGAACTGTTCCGCGACGCCGTCCGGCTCAACGCGAGCGGCGTGATCCTGGCTCACAACCATCCCAGCGGCGACCCCACCCCGTCGCCGGACGACCTCCACCTCACAGCCGAGGCGCTCGCCGCCGGCCGCCTCCTCGACATCGATCTGCTCGACCACCTCGTCATCGGTCACGATGCGTTCGTGTCGCTCCGCGACCGCGGGGTGAGCTTCGAGCGGCCGGCGCGCCGGGCGGGCTGACCGCCGCCGACGGCCGACGATCGCCGATGCGGTCCGCGCGCCGAGCCCGCCCGGGATCCTCGCCCGGTGAGCGTATGGGACCGGATTCCGGTTCGGGATCCTCGCAACGGCCGTCAGCAGGCCGGAATCGGCGAAGAATGCTCGCCCGGTGGCGCCCACGTGCAGGAAACGGGTCTGCCATGTCGGATACGCTCGCCCCACGAGTATCCCGTGCCCGGGCGGGCTCGCCGGGCCGGACTGCGCCAACAACGCCCGTCGACGGCCGCCGGTCGCCGGCGTCGGCGGGTTCGAGCGGGCCGGGTATACTGCCCGGGCTTCCCCGGACCGACTTCCCGAGCGCGCGATCCGCACCGCCTGGCCCCGCGGAGCCGCTGCGATCCGACCCGACCCGCAACCGCGAAGGACCTGCCCGCCCTCATGCTCGACCGCTTCCTCGGCCTCTTCTCCCGCGACATCGGGATCGATCTCGGTACCGCCAACACCCTCGTCCACGTCCGCGACCGCGGCATCGTGATGAGCGAGCCGTCGGTCGTCGCGATCGACGCCAAGACGAAGCGAGTCCTCGCGATCGGCGCAGAGGCCAAGCGGATGGTCGGCCGGACCCCGGCCAGCATCATCGCGATCCGCCCGTTGCGTGACGGCGTGATCAGCGACTTCGACGTGACCGAGCAGATGATCAAATACTTCGTCCACAAGGTCCATGACCGCGTCGGCTTGATCCCCCGGCCTCGAATGCTGCTGGGCATCCCGTCCGGCGTCACGGAAGTGGAGAAGCGGGCCGTCCGCGACGCTGCGATGAACGCCGGCGCCCGCTGGGCGCGCCTCATCGAGGAGCCGATGGCCGCCGCGATCGGGGCCGGGCTGCCCGTCAGCGAACCATCGGGCTCACTCGTCGTCGACATCGGCGGCGGGACGACCGAGGTCGCGGTCATCAGCCTGGGCGGCATCGTCGTCAGCCGTTCGATCCGGATCGGCGGCGACGAGATGGACCAGGACATCGTCGCCTTCGCCCGGCGCGAGTACAACCTGTTCCTTGGCGAGCGGACCGCAGAGGACATCAAGATCGCGATCGCATCGGCGTACCCCGGCGACTGGGACACCCAGCGGATCTCGCTCCGCGGCCGCGACCTCCTGACCGGCCTGCCGCGCAGCGTCGAGGTCGGCGCCGACCAGATCCGCGAGGCGATCGAGCCGTCGGTCGCCCAGATCGTCGACACGATCAAGGACACGATCGAGGAGACCCCGCCGGAGCTCGTCGCCGACATCATGGACCAGGGCATCGTTCTTGCCGGTGGTGGCGCCCTGTTGTCCGGCCTCGACCGGCGTGTAGCGGATGCGACCCAGATGCCGGTCCACATCGCCGACGACCCGCTGACGTGCGTCGCCCGCGGCACCGGCATCGTCCTCCAGGAGCTCGGCACGGGCTCCATGGACCGGGTCCTGGTTGCCGACACCTACGCTCGGGCTCCGCGCTGAGTCGTCGCGCCCCATGACGACGATGTTCGCGACCCGCGCCGCCCGCCGCCGAGCCGTGGTTTTCAGCGTCCTGCTCTCGGCCAGCCTGATGCTGATGGCGATCTCGTCGAGCCCGCTCGTGACCGAGTTCCAGAACGCGGTGTCGTACGCGTTGCGCCCCGTCCAGGGCGCGATCCACGGCGTCGCCGACTCGGTTGCCGGGATGGTTGGGGCGGTTGGCGAGATCGATCGGCTCCACTCCGACAACGCCGCGCTCCGGCGCGAGAACGACCGGCTGTCCGCCGACAATCTCCGGGCGCAGGCCCTGATCGACGAGAACGAGCAGCTGACCGGGCTCCTCCAGCTCCGCAACTCGCTCGCGTTCGAGACGGCCGCCGCCGAGGTGATCGCTCGCGAGTCGAGCGAGGCTCGACGCTCGATCACGATCTCGAAGGGAACCGATGACGGGATCGAGAAGGGCGACGTCGCGGTGGCCGAGGGCGGCGCCCTGGTCGGGCGTGTCGCCGAGGTGGGACCCACGTTCGCGATCGTGACCCTGATCAGCGACCGGACCTCGACGGTCATCGGCCAGACCGAGACGAGCAAGGCAACGGGCGAGGTGATCGGCCAGCTCGGCGGCGCCCTGATCATGCAGAACATCGACTCGACCGAGATCGTCCAGCCCGGCGAGCAGGTCCTGACTCCCGGCATCGAGGTCGCCGGCGTCATCCGCTCGTCCTACCCGAAAGGTCTCCTGATCGGCGAGGTCAGCGACGTCCGGCGCGACGCCAACTCGGTCGTCCAGACGGCCTACCTCCAGCCGACTGTCGACCTCGAGAAGATCGCCTATGTGCTGGTCGTTCTGGATTACGTCGGCGGCCTGCCCGATCCCGGCGACACCCCGATCGACTGCAG
>JALYPW010000089.1 GCA_030856145.1 Chloroflexota bacterium
GCATCATGCCAGAGGCCGGAGGATCCCCGGGCCGTCCGGGCCGTCCGGGCCGACGCGGCCACGGGTCCGATCGCGAATTGAATGTCCGGCCGCCGGGCGGTCCGCAGGAAGCATCGCCAGGCGCTCGATCCGCTCGAGTGCGCGCTGGACCGCCGAGCGGTGGATCCCGAGCCGCTCGGCCAGCTCGTTGAGGGTTGCCTCGGGCGTCACGTGGCGGGCCTCGGCCACGGACCGGACGACGTATGGCTGCGTGGCGAGCTCGCCGCTGGCGGTCAGTTCCTCGATCGCGGCGATCTGACGGCCCGCCGCGCCGACGGCCCGCTGCAGATTCGCCGACTCCGCGTTGATGACCCGGTTCAGGTCGCCGCGCAGGGCCCGCGAGACCTGGCGCGCCTCGACCTCGAGGAGCGTCGCCGTCGCGCCGAGCCGGCGCAGGAACGTCCCGACGAGGTCACCGTTCTTCCAGGTCACGACGCCCCGGCCACGCCGGACCCGCCACGACGCCGGGAGATCCGCCGCGGCGAGCCGTCGGATGAGCAGATCGACCTCGTCGGGGTCGACGAGGAACTCGAGGTGCGTCCGCCCGCCCGACAGGCTGAGGGAGCCTCGGGCTAGGAACAACCCGCGCAACCAGGCGAGGCGGCAGTGCTCGGCGGCCGCGTCCCAGTCGAAGTCCACCAGGCGTGAACGAGGCGCGCCCCCCGGACCACCGCTGGCGGCATGAAGGGCATGGGCAGACCGCTCCGACGCCAGGCGCACGAGCAGGCGCGCCACCGACCCCTCGCGGTTGATGGAGGCGCCGGCCAGCCCGACCGCCTCCGCCCGCCGATCGCAGGGCCGAGCCGGATCGATGGCCGCCAGCTCGGCGCGGAGCGCGAGGACCAGGTCCCGCTCGGTGCCGCTCATCCGGCCGGGGGAACCACGTTCACGCCGTCCGCGCGACCGACTGGCGACGGCGCGCCGCTCCTTCGCGCTCCTGGATCCGGATCAGGGCCGCGGCAAGCCTCGCGGGATCGTGGCGCTGGGCCGCCCGGGTGTCCACGACGTCGTCGAGGACGAGGCGCGGGGCCCGGGCGAGGGCCGGAGGCCACGCCAGGCGAACCGGCTCCGACGGCGCCCGCAGCGACGAAGCCTCGCCGGGCCGGTTGTTGGCGAGGACGATGTCCACGATGTCGGGATGGGTGTGGGCGATCAGGGCCTCGACATGCCCGGCGAGGTCGAGGTCGCGCGTTTCGCCGTCCTGGGTCGCGACGTTGCAGACGTAGACTCGCACCGCGCTCGAGCCGCTGACCGCATCACGGATCGCCGGCAGCAGGAGACTGGGCAGGAGGCTTGTGTACAGGCTGCCGGGCCCGAGGACGATCAGATCGGCGTCGCCGATCGCGACCAGGGCGTCCTCGCAGGCGTCCACGTCGCCCGGGGTCACCCACGCCTCGGCGATGCCGGACGTCCGGGTGATCAGTGATTGGCCGTCGACGACCTCGCCGTCGCGCGTCCGAGCGTGCAGGGTCAGCGGCGTGGCCGCTGCCGGCAGCACCTGGCCGCGGATCGCGAGCACGCGGTTCGCCCGTCGGACCCCCTCCTCGAAGTCGCCGCCCTCGAGCTGGGTCATCGCCGCCAGCAGGATGTTGCCGACAGGATGTCCGCCGAGTGCGCCGCCGGCCTCGGGTGCGCCGTCGAGCGGGGAGCCGGCGAAGCGGTGCTCGAGCATCTCGCCGACCAAATTCTCCTCGTCGGCCAGGGCCGCCAGGCAGCGCCGGATGTCGCCCACTGGCGGAATCCCGAGCTCCTCACGGAGCACGCCCGACGAGCCGCCGTCGTCGGCAACGGCGACGATCGCGGTCAGGTTGCTCGTGTGCTCCTTGAGCCCGCGCAGGATGTTCGACTGGCCGGTCCCGCCGCCGATCACGACGATCCGCGGCCCGCGAGCGAGCGACTTGCGCTGGTAGATCAGCTCGACGAGGCGCCCGCCGCCCTGAGTCGGGAGGAACGGAGCGGTCAGGGCCCGGATCGTGCGGTAGGCCCCGAACCCGACCAGGGCCAGGCCGACGACCCCGACGACGATGCCCCGGAGCGGATACGGCAGGAACTGAAGCGACACCACGTCGAGGATCACGCCGGCGACGCCGCCCGGCTCGAGGTCGCGAGTCGCCTGGCGGATCACGTGGGCGATCCCGAGGACCAGCACGAGCAGGCCGGTGAACGTGAGGAGCAGCCAGCGCTTGACGCCGATGCCGGGCGTCAGCCAGCGCCTCAGGTTGGTTGCGGTCAGCCGGTCGGAATCGAGTTGTCGCCCGCGGCGCGGCGCGTCGTCGGCCGCCGTCCCGGTCGTCGATGCAAGATCGTTCCGGGACCGACCAGGCGGCCCGCCGCCGGTCATGCCCGGTCGAGCTCGCGGTGGAAGACCGCCACCGGCCCGAAGTCCTGCTCGCGCAACCAGGTGGCGAGCTCCTCGCTCAGCGCGATCGAGCGGTGGTAGCCGCCGGTGCAGCCGAGCGCGATGGTGAGCCGGGTCTTGCCCTCCGCGACATACGCCGGCAGGGCGAACGCGAGGAACTCGCGCAGGTAGCGCAGGAACTCCTGGGCGACCGGCTGGCCCAGGACGAACGCGCGGACGGAGTCGGTCAGGCCCGACAGCTGGCGGAGCTCGTCGATGTAATACGGGTTCTGCATGAACCGGACGTCGAACACCAGGTCGGCCTCGAGGGGGACCCCGTACTTGAAGCCGAAGCTGATCAGCTGGATCGCGAGTCGGCTCGGGTCGGCGGCCTCGCCCAGGCGGGTGAAGATCCGCTCCCGGAGCTCGCGCAGCGACAGGTCGCTCGTGTCGATGACCACATCCGATTCGCTCCGGACCGGATCGAGCAGCCGACGCTCGGCGGCGATCGAGCTCGCGATCCCGCGCTGGTCGGCCAGCGGATGGCGATGGCGCGTCTCGGAGAAGCGCCGGATCAGGACCTCGTCGCGGGCCTCGAGGAAGAAGACCTGGGGCCGGATGCCACGGCCCTCGAGCGCGCCGCGCATCGCACCGAAGGCCATTGGCGCGTTGCCGGACCGGATGTCGAGGACGATCGCGACCTTGCCGAATCGCTCCGGATTGTCGCTGACGAGGTCGGCGAGGCCTGGCAGGAGCTCTCCGGGCAGATTGTCGACAACGGTGTAGCCGAGGTCCTCGAAGAGCTTGGCGGCCGCCGTCTTGCCGCCCCCGGAGAGGCCGCTCAGGAGGACGACGTGTTGTTGCTCGTCGGTCGACCCGGCGTCGCCCACCCGGGCTGCCGCCGGCAGGTCAACCTCGGCTCGGTCATCGGCCGCGGTCATCGGCCGCCACGTCGGATCGCGAACACGGTCAGCTCGAACAGGATGTACATCGTGCCGCCGAGGACGACCGGGCTGATGATGTCGCCACCGGGCGTCGCGATCGCCGCGAAGATCGCGATCCCGAGCAGGGCGATCCGGCGCGAGGCGGCGAGCCGGGCCGAGCTCAGGACGCCGACGCGGGCAAGCCCGTACAGCACGATCGGGAACTCCATGAGCAGACCGAACGCGAGGAACATTGTCGTCACGAAGTCGAAGTAGGCCGGCGCCGTGAGGTTCGCGACGAGAGTCTCGTCGGTGAAGGCGAGCAGGAACCCGATCGCGAACGGCAGGATGATCCAGGCAACGGTCACCCCGAGGGCGAAGAAGAAGAGGGCGAGCGGGATCCACGGCCGGAGGGCCTTCCGCTCGGACGCCGTCAGGCCCGGCGCGATGAATGCCCAGAGCTGGTACAGCAGGACGGGCATCGCGATGATGATCCCGAAGACCACCGCGATCCGGAGCGTGACCGCGAACGCGTCGCCGGGACCGAGGACCTGCAGAACGCGGTGCTCGATCGGGAGCGGGTTGACGAGAACGCGCCGGATGGTCGGGGCGAGGTAGAAGCCGATCGCGGAGCCCGCGACCACGGCCAGGAT
>JALYPW010000145.1 GCA_030856145.1 Chloroflexota bacterium
AGTGGGACCATGCGAACGACGTCGTTGTAGAACACCGCCGACCAGCCACCGTCGGCGATCGCGCCCTCAACGACACGCGTCGCCACGAGCATCCTGACGCCGGGTGATTCGCCGCGCAGCGTTTCCGGTACGTGTGCGGAGTCACCGAGCCGGGCGACCGTCGACTGGAAGACTTCCTCGACCTCGAGCCCGACGTCGTCGATCTTCGTGTCCGACCCGCCGAGAAGCGGCTGGATCTCGTCCAGGCGATGCTCCATCTCGACCCAGCCAGACACCTCGAGGGAGCCGTCGAGAGACCCTTCGAGCGCCGCGATCAGCTCGGGATCGTCGGGAACCTGCTGTCCGATGATGACCCCGATCCGGTCCAGCACCCGCCGGCGGGCGGCTTCTTCGGTCATCAACGTGCCCCGGCCAGCGCGCTCGCGCGTTCGGCCGGGGTTGGTTGCGAGGCGTCTGTCGTCAGCGCGATCTGGGCGGGCTCCTGACCGCGCCACGCCGCACCCGCGGTCAACGCCTCGAAGCCGCGCGACAGGCGGAACAGCTCCAGCTCTGACCAGGCGGGGCCGATCAGCTGGAGCCCGACCGGCATCCCCTCCGACAGCCCGCACGGGATCGAGATCCCCGGCAGTCCGGCCATGTTCACCGGCAGGGTGCACGCATCGGACAGGTACATCGCGACGGGATCGGCCATCTTTGCCCCGAAGCGGAAGGCGGTCGTGGGCGAGGTCGGCGCGACGAGGGCGTCGAAGCCCTGCTCGAAGAGCGTGTCGAAGTCGCGCTTGATCAGCGTCCGGACCTTCTGGGCCTTCACGTAGAACGCGTCGTAGTAGCCGGCCGACAGGGCGTACGTCCCGAGCATGATCCGGCGCTTGACCTCCGGCCCGAAGCCGCGGCCGCGCGTCGCGAGGTAGTTGCCGAGGACGTCGGAGTCACCGAGCCGCGGCCCGAATCGGACGCCGTCGTAGCGGGCGAGATTGGCCGACGCCTCAGCTGGGGCGACGATGTAGTACGTCGCGAGGCCGTAGTCAGTGTGGGGCAGGCTGACCTCTTCGACGGTCGCGCCGGCGTCCTCGAGAACAGCCACGGACTCCTCGATGCGGCGCCGCGAGTCGGGGTCCATGCCCGCGACGAAGTATTCCTTCGGGAGGCCCAGACGCTTGCCCCGGAGCCCGGCGGCCGCCTCATCGTCCGATGCCGGGAGGTGGAGCAGCTCGTCCGGCACGGGAACTGGCGCGGAGGTGGAATCGCGCTCGTCGCGGCCGCTGACCGCGTGGAGCAGCGTCGCGGCATCGCGAACGTCGCGGGCGAACGGCCCGATCTGGTCGAGGCTGCTCGCGAACGCCACGATCCCGTAGCGCGACACCCGGCCGTAGGTCGGCTTGATCCCGACGATCCCGGTCAGCGCCGCCGGCTGGCGGATCGAGCCGCCGGTATCGGTCCCGATCGAGAGGGGAGCGTGGTAGGCCGCGACCGCGACGGCGGATCCGCCGCTCGACCCGCCCGGGACGGTTTCGAGGTCCCACGGGTTGGCTGCCGGACCGTAGGCACTGTGCTCGTTGGACGAGCCCATCGCGAACTCGTCCATGTTCGTCTTGCCGAGGATGACGGCGCCGACGGCCCGCAGCCGCTCGGTGATGTGGGCGTCGTATGGCGCGATGTAGCCCTCGAGGATCCGCGACCCGGCAGTGCACTGACCGCCCTTGACCGAGACGAGATCCTTGAGCGCGATCGGAACGCCCAGGAGGGGGTGGCCATCGCCGTCGCCTGCTGGCGCGGCCAGCCGGGCATCCGCCGCGTCGGCCTGGGCGAGGGCCGAGTCGCGGTCGATCGTCAGCCAGGCGTTCAGGGCGCGGTTGCCGGCCTCGGCCGCGTCGAGGTGGGCCTCCGTCAGCCGGCGTGATGTGACGTCGCCGGCCCGCAGGCGCTCGGTCATCTCGTGGGCGAAGAGCCGGGTCAGGTCCGTTGCGTCGGTCATGGGGTCGCCGGCCGGCGCGTCACTCGCCGCTCTCGTCGCTCAGGATCGGCGGCGACACGACGTAGCCGCCGGCCGCGGCCGGCGCGTTGCGCAGGACGTCCTCGACCGGCAGCGAGGGGACGACGACGTCCTCGCGCAGGATATTCTCGAGTTCGATGGTCTGGGCCGTCGGCTCGATCGCGTCGG
>JALYPW010000157.1 GCA_030856145.1 Chloroflexota bacterium
TCGTTGCGCTTGCCGGCGAAGTACTCGACGTTGCCGGCGTGGGTGCCCGGCAGGAGCCAGCCGGCCGCGGTCCGGGCGGCGAGCCGGATGCCGCGCGGGCCCTGGCCGCCGAGATACAGCGGCGGACCGCCCGGGGTTCGTGGCGGCGGCGCGCACACGGCGTCGGCCAGCGGGTAGTGCGGATCGGGCCGGGTGACACCGGGTGGCGTGGCGGCCTCCGGCGAGAACAGGGCTCGGAGGGTGTCGACCGCCGCCACGAGCCGATCGATCCGCGGCCCGATCGGTGGCAGATCGATCCCGAACGGCTCGTGCTCGCCGTCGAACCAGCCGGCCCCGAGGCCGAGGACGAACCGTCCGTCCGTTGCATGATCGAGGACGACGGCCGCCTTGGCCAGCAGCACAGGATGGCGGAACGTGTTCGACAGGACCGCGTGCCCGACCGTCATGCCCGGCACATGATGGACGAGGGTCGCGAGCAGGGTCAGCGCCTCCAGCGACCCGCCGGGCTGCGTCGCGTCCATGTTCGTCAGGTGGTCGTTGAGCCAGCCGCTGTCGAAGCCGCCGCCGTCCGCAGAGCCGACCTCGCCGGCCCGCGCCCACGTGGCATCGAGCGACGCCCAGTCGACGTCCTGGGGCGAGGTCTTGAACCCGATCCGGACCGTCATCCGCCCGATGCCACCGTGTCCGGGGTGGCGTCCGGGGTCGTGGTCCGGGCAAGGGCCGCGTCGAGCTGCCGACCGGTCGTCACGGCACCGTGGGACGCGGACGAGACGAGCGCCGCGTACTTGGCCATGACCCCACCGGCGTAGCGCGGCGACGGCGCCGTCCAGCGGCTGCGCCGGTCGGCCAGGACGTCCGGCGCGACCGCCATGTCGAGCCGCCGAGCGTCCACGTCGATCACGATCTCGTCGCCCTCCTCGACCAGGCCGATCGGGCCGCCGAGGGCCGCCTCCGGAGCGATATGCCCGATCATCAGCCCGTGTGTCCCGCCCGAGAACCGGCCGTCCGTGATCAGCGCGACCGAGTCGCCGAGGCCCTCGCCGACGAGCGCTCCGGTGACGCTCAGCATCTCCTGCATGCCGGGTCCGCCGACGGGCCCCTCGTAACGGATGACCACGACGTCGCCGGACACGATCTGACGGTCGCGGACGGCGACGTAGCAGTCCGTCTCGGAGTCGAAGACGCGGGCGGGGCCGCGGTGGAGGCGACGCTCGTGGCCGGCCAGCTTGACGACGCAGCCGTCGGGCGCAAGCGAGCCGCGCAGGATCGCGAGTCCGCCGGTCGGCTTCAGCGGGCGATCGATCGGGAGGACGACGACCTGGCCGTCGGTGGCCTGGGCGGCGGCGCCGATCTCGGCGGTCGTCCGGCCATCGACGTTCGGCGCCGAGCCGTCGATCCGGCCGCCGGCCAGCAGCTCGCGGGTGACCAGGGCCAGCCCACCGGCCTCGTACAGGTGGGTCGCGGTGTAGCGGCCGCCCGGCTGGAGGTCGGCCACGATCGGGGTCCGGTTGGCGATCACGTCGAACTCGTCGATCTCGAGCGGCAGCGCGAACTCGTGGGCGATGGCGAGGAGGTGGAGGACCGCGTTGGTCGAACCGCCGGTGGCAGCGACCGCGGCGATCGCGTTGTCGATCGAGGTCCGGGTCACGAACGTCGAAGGTCGGAGATCCGCGCGGACGAGGCGCATGACCATCTCGCCGGCGCGCCGAGCCGCCTCGTCCTTGGCCGGATCCTCGGCCGGGATGTCGTTGAGTCCGGCCGGCGAGAGACCGAGCGCCTCCATCACCATGCTCATCGTGTTGGCCGTGAACTGGCCGCCGCAGGCACCGGGCCCGGGACACGATGCGCTCTCGACCTCGTACAGCTCGTCGAGCGTGATCCTGCCGGCCCGGTAGGCGCCGATCGCCTCGAAGATCGTGACCACGGTCGCGTCCCGCGAGCCGTCGGCCGCGCCGCCCATCGGGGCGGATCGGATGCCCGGGTGGATCGTCCCCGAATACAGCGCGAGGCCCGGAATGTCGAGCCGGCCGAGGGCCATCGCGGCGCCGGGTCCGGTCTTGTCGCAGCCGAAGACGCAGACGAGTCCGTCGAACAGGTGGCCGCGGGCGACCAGCTCGATCGAGTCGGCGACGACCTCGCGGCTGACGAGCGACGCCTTCATGCCCTCGGTGCCCATCGTGACGCCGTCGCTGATCGAGATCGTGTTGAACTCCATCGGCGTCCCGCCCGCCGCCCGGATGCCGGCCTTGACCGCCTCCGCCAGGCGGCGGTGGTTGTAGTTGCAGGGCATCGTCTCGATCCAGTTCGTCCCGACGCCGACAATCGGCTTCGCGAGATCCTCGTCGGTGAAGCCGATCGCCTTGAGCATGCCCCGGGCCGCGGCTCGATCCGGGCCATCGGTCAGGGCGGCCGAGTGACGCTTGGCCGGGTCGGATGGGCGCTCGTAGGGTCGGGTCGGATCGGACATCGGGACGGTCTCTCCGGTGGCGGACGGGCGGACGAGCGTCCAGTGTAGGACCGACCGGGCCGGGCCCTGCGTCGCCGGAGGGCTTCCGCCCCGTCCGGCGCGCGGCTATGCTGCCCGGACGCATCGGCCGCGGGCGGGCGAACGCAGGAGAGGGTGATGGCGGACGAAAAGCTCGAGCTGCTCAAGCGGGTCCCGTTGCTGTCCGGTCTCGGCCGGCGCGAGATCGAGGAGGTCGGCCGGTTGGCCGAGGAGGTCGATATTCCGGCCGGCAAGGTCCTGATGCGCGAAGGCGACACGGGTCGGGAGTTCTACGTCCTCGTCCGCGGTTCTGTCGGGATCGAGCGTGGCGGCGAGCGCCTCCGGACGATCGACGACGGCGACTTCTTCGGCGAGATCGCCCTCCTGGCCGAGGGCCCGCGCACGGCGACGGCGACAACGGAGGCCGACTCGAAGCTCCTCGTCCTCGGTCACCGCGAGTTCCACTCGCTGATGGACCAGTTCCCGGCGATCCGGACTTGCGTCTTCGAGGCGCTCGCGAAGCGCGTCCGCCACCTCGAGCCGGACGCCGGGCACTGACCCGCTGGCCATCGCATGTGGACCAGACCATGACCGGATCCGTCACCAGTGACCCGAGCTCCCACCCGACGATCGACCCGGGAGCGCTGCACGAACGTCTCGGCGATCCCGACCTCACCATCGTCGACGTCCGACCGCTCAGCGCGTTCAACGGCTGGCGCCATGGCACGGAGTCGCGCGGCGGCCACATTCCCGGCGCCGTGTCGTTGCCGGCCGCCTGGCTGGACAGCGTTGACCGGCCCGAGCTTCTCCGCCTGCTGTCAGGCAAGGCGATCGCTGGCGATCGGACGCTCGTCGTCTACGGCAGCGATGACACCGGTGCCGCGCTCGCCGCGGTCGGCCTCGACGAGCTTGGCGCTCCGGGCGCGATCGTCCTTGTGGGTGGCTTCGCCGCCTGGGCCGAAGATCCGGATCGCCCGGTCGACGGTCTGCCCCGACACGACCGTCTCGTCCATGTCGACTGGTTGAGCTCGCTGCTGGCCGGCGAGCGCGCCGAGGCCGCACCGGACGGTCCGTTCCTGCTCTTCCATGTCAACTTCGGCGTCCCCGAGGAGTACGCCGAAGGCCACATCCCGGGTGCCCGCTACCTCGACACGACCTGGTTCGAGAACCCCGACGACTGGAATCGCCGCACGCCCGAGGAACTCGATCTCGCGCTGTGCAGCCTCGGGATCACGCACGACACGACGGTCGTGCTCTATGGCCGCGACACCGTCGGTGAGGCGAACGAGAAGTGGCCCGGCCGGCGAGCCGGCCAGATCGCGGCCACCCGCGCCCTGATGATCCTGCGCTACGCCGGGGTGGACGACGTCCGCCTCCTCGACGGCGGCTACGACTGGTGGGTAAACGCCGGGTTCCCGGTCGATGCGACCCTCCGCGAGCCGGAGCCCGTGGCGGCGTTCGGAGTGCCGATCCCGCTCCGCCCGGAGGTGATCGTCGACATCGCCGAGGCGAAACAGATCCTTGCCGATCGCGACGGCGCCGCCCTCGTCAGCGTCCGGACGTGGAACGAACACATCGGTCGGGTCAGCGGCTACAACGACATCGGCCCGGCCGGCCGGATCGCCGGCGACGTCTGGGGCAACTGCGGTTCCGACGCCTACCACATGCAGCACTACCGGAACATCGACAACACGATGCGGGCGTACCCCGAGATCGCGGCCAACTGGGCCGTGGCCGGAATCAGCGCCGACAAGTGGGTCGCGTTCTATTGCGGCACCGGCTGGCGGGCGAGCGAGGCCTGGTTCTACGCCTACCTCCAGGGCTGGGACCGGATCGCGGTCTACGACGGCGGCTGGTTCGAGTGGAGCGCTGACCCGCTGAACAATCCGATCGAGATCGGGGACCCGGCCGCGGTCTCGCCCCACGACGAGTACGCCGCGTAGGTCTGGCGGCGACGCGGATCGGTCGGCGCCCAGTCAGCGCCGGCTGGTTCAATGGCGCTCGCGCGTGATCCAGGCCTCGACGCCGTCGCGGAGCGTCGCCAGCCCGACCGCGCCCTGGCCGAGGACCACGTCATGGAACGCCCGGATGTCGAACCCGGCGCCGAGGCCGGCCCGGGTCTGATCGCGGAGGGCGAGGATCTCGCGTTGGCCGAGCTTGTAGGCGAGCGCCTGGCCCGGCATCGCGAGGTAGCGATCGACCTCGTTGGCGATGTTGTTCTCGGCCAGGGCGGTGTGCTCGACCATGAACCGGATGGCCGCGTCGCGGCTCCAGCCGAGGGCGTGCAGCCCGGTGTCCACGACGAGCCGGCACGCCCGCCACGCATCGAATGACAGGATCCCGAACCGGTCCATCTCGCCGGACAGCAGGCCCATCTCCTCGGACAGGCGCTCGCTGTACAGGCCCCAGCCTTCGACGAAAGCGGTCGGGCCGGCGAGGCGCCGAAACGCCGGCAGGCCCTCGAGTTCCTGGGCGATCGCGATCTGGAGGTGGTGGCCCGGGACGGCCTCGTGAAACGCGAGCACCTCGGCCTCGTAGCGCGGTCGGGTCGCCGGCTCCGAGGTGTTGATGAAGTAGGTGCCGGGCCGGCTGCCGTCGGCCGCGGGCTGGCGGTAGTAGGCGATCGTGGAGTGCTTCGCCTCGTGCTCGGCCATCGCGACGACGACGCATGGGGTCCGCGGCAGGCGGCCGAACCAGCCGCCGATCTCGGCGTTGGCCCTGGCCAACGATTCCTCGGCGACGGCGAAGACCTCGGCCGGGGCCCCGAAGTGGAGCGCCGGGTCCGAGCGCAACCGGGCGAGGACGTCCGCCAGGGTCGCGCTGCCCAGGGCGCGCTCGCCGAGCTCGCGGAACTCGCCATCGATCCGCTCGGTCTCCTCGAGGCCGATCCCGTGGATCTCGCGCGGCGTCAGCCCGAGTGTTGTGTGCGCCCGGACGAGCCGACCGTACGACTCGTCGCCGCCGGGC
Organism: Chloroflexota bacterium; assembly: GCA_030856145.1. Lineage (GTDB taxonomy): Bacteria > Chloroflexota > Limnocylindria > Limnocylindrales > CSP1-4 > CF-46. The sequence goes on from JALYPW010000157.1 coordinate 5,453, forward strand.
AGCGCGCCCAGGCCGGGTTGCTCGTCGCCGCGCGCCACCGGCCCGAGCTCGTTGACGAGGAACGCTCGATAGCGCTCGATGGCCGGTCGAAACCCCTCGACCACGGCCGTCTCGACGTCTGACGCGTAGCGGTCACGGACCGCTGCGGGCCAGGTGGCGGGCGCGGTGCGGGCGGGGTCGAGGAGCGGCCACGCCGCGACCGGGCGGCCGAGCAGGTCGTCCAGCTCGGCGACGACGCTCCGAACCAG
>JALYPW010000194.1 GCA_030856145.1 Chloroflexota bacterium
GGCGTCCGCGATGATTCCGGTCCAGATCGCGCCGATCCCGCCGCCACCCACGGCGCGGATACGATTTGGCGCGATGCCGTACGCCAGGCCGTAGTCGAGCGTCATGGCGATCTGGCTCGCGACCCCCTCCATGACGGCGCGGGTCAGATGACCGGCCGCATGGTGCAAGGCCAATCCGACGAACGCGCCGCGGACGGTGTCGTCGAAGAGGGGCACCCGCTCACCGGTCAGCCACGGGGCGAACAGCAGCCCGTCCATCTCGTCCGCGACGCGGGCGACCTCGGCGTCGAGCGCGGCATGGTCCTCGAGCTGGCGTGTGCGGGATGGATCGAGGCCGGCCAGCTGTCGGCCGAGCCAGGCAAGGGCGCCGCCGCCCGTCGCGGTCTCCAGCCACACGATCCACTGCCCCGGGACCACATGCTGGAGCGGGCCGAGCCGACGTTCCGGGTCGTCGAGCGGGCGATCGACCGCGATCCCGAAGTAGGCCGCGGTGCCGAGCGAAAGGTGGGCCTCGCCGGGTGCTCCGGCCCCGGCGCCGATCTGGCCGGCGGGTACGTCGCCCGCGCCGACCACGACGGGCGTCCCCGCCGAGAGGCCCGTCCTCCGGGCGGCTTCCGCGGTCAGGCCGCCCGCGATCGACGCCGCCGGCAGGATCGGCGGCAGCCGATCGGCGGAGACGCCGGCGAGTGCCATGCGATCGGCATCCCACTGGCCGCTGACCGGATCGACGAGGCGGAAGGCGGACGCCCCGCATGGGTCGATCGCCGCGGCGCCGGTCAGCATTGCAACGACCGCCTCCTTGCAGTCGAGGAACCAGGCCGTCCGCGGATCGTCGTCGTGACGGGCGAGCCAGACGAGCTTCGGAAGGATGTCCTTGGCCGTCAGCTCCGCGCCGAATGCCGCGTAGGATCCGCCGACCGATGCGGCCGCCCGGAGCCGGACGGCCTCGTCGCCCGCTCGCTGGTCGAGCCAGCTGAGCATCGGCCGGAGCGGCCGCCCGCCGCGGTCGACAGGGACGACCGAGAACATCTGGGCGGTGACCCCGACCGCGGCGATCCGGCCTGGCTTGACGGCGAGGGCCTCCAGTGTTGCCCGGCTGACGCGACCGAGGGCGTCGACCATCGCCTCGAGGTCCTGCTCGACCCAGCCCGCACGAGGCGTCGTGAACCCGTAGGCCTCGACCCGCGACGCGAGCACGCGCCCGGTCTCGTCGACGACGACCGCCTTGACCCCGCTGGTCCCGACGTCGTAGGCGATGACGAGCGGACGTCCCACGTCAGGCCCGGGCAGCGTCGCGTCCGCCCGTCGACAGCGCGACGCCGCGGGCGAAGCCGTCGAGGAAACGGTCGTTCTCCTCGCGGGTCCCGATCGTCACACGCACGTACTCGCCATCGAGGCGGTGGGCCGTCATCCGCCGCAGGAGCAGGCCATCGGCCCGAGCCTCGTCGACGTAGTCGGTGCTCGTTCGACCGGTGGCCGTCACGTCGATCGTGATGAAGTTCGCCTCGGAGGGCCACGGCACGACGCCGGGCAGCGCCGCCAGCGCCGCGAACAGCCGGTCCCGCTCGGAGCTGATGAAGACCCGCCGGCGCTCGACGATGGCCGGATCGCCGACCGCCGCCAGTGCCGCCCGGATCGCGACGAGATTGACGCTGAACGGAATGCGGACGCGGAGGAGCAGATCGATCACTGCCGGATCGGCGATCCCATAGCCGACCCGGATCGCCGCCAGGCCAAACGCCTTCGACAGCGTCCGGGTCACGATCAGGTTCGGGTGGCGCTCCACGAGGCCGGCGAACGAGCGCCCCGGCCCGCACTCGAGGTAGGCCTGGTCGATGACCGTCGGAATCCCTGCCGCCAGGACCGCCTCGACCTCGTCGCTCGTCCAGCTTCGGCCAATGGGGTTGTTGGGACTGCACAGGAAGATGAGCTTGGTTCGCGGAGTGATGGCAGCGAGCACCGCCGGGACGTCGAACTCGAGCTCGGACGTCACCGGGACGAGGATCGGCCGGGCGCCGTTGAGCCGGACCTGGGTCTCGAAGAAGGCGTAGGTCGGCACGGGAATGACCGCCTCGTCGCCGGGGGCCACGAACGTCCGGGTCACGACATCGAGGATCTCGGTCGAGCCGTTGCCGAGGATGACCGACTCGCGCTCGACACCCGCGAACGCGGCCAGGGCGTCCCGCAGCTCCCAGCCGGAGTTGGGGTACAGGTTGGCCTCGGCCATCGCCGCCGTCGCCGCGGCGATCACCGCATCGTCGGGCGGCAGCGGACACTCGTTCGACATCAGCCGGGCCAGCTCGCGGTGCTGCCAGGCGAAGTCGTGATGACGCGCGTCGTACGCCCGGGCCTGCCACAGCTCGGGCCGCGCGAACCGCCCGAGCCAGCCCTCCGACGGGTCGCCGCCGGG
>JALYPW010000231.1 GCA_030856145.1 Chloroflexota bacterium
GGAGAACGCATTCTCCGACTCGGACGTCCGGCTCCTGACGACGCTCGCCGCGAGCCTCAGCGTCGCCCTCGAGAACGCTCGCCTGTTTGACGAGACGAAACGCCTCCTGGCCGAGACGAACGAGCGAGCTGCCGAACTCGGCTTGATCAACGACGTCCAACGCGGCCTCGCCGAGCAGCTCGACATGCAGACGATGTATGACCTGGTCGGGGACCGAATTCAGGCCATCTTCGATGCCCAGGTCGTCGACATCGGGATTCTCGATGCCGACGCGAGCCTCATCCGCTTCCCCTACACGATCGAGCGCGGGGTGCGCTTTCCCGACGAGCCGGTTCCGCTCTCGGGCTTCCGCAAGCTGGTCCTCGACACCGGCCAGCCGCTGCGGATCAACGAGGACCTCGTGGTCCAGGCCGGGCGGCTCGGTCAGACAGCGCCGATCCAGGGCGAGATCCCGAAGTCCATGCTGCTTGCGCCGCTCGGCATGGGGTCGGGGGCGCGGGGCGTCATCAGCCTCCAGAACCTCGATCGCGAGGGAGCGTTCTCGGAGTCGGACGAGGAGCTCCTCACCACGCTTGCCGCCAGCCTCAGCGTCGCACTCCAGAACGCCCAGCTCATCGAGGAGACGCGCCAGCGCCTGGCGGAGCTGGCCACAGTCAATGAGGTGGGCAGGGCTCTCGCAAGCCAGCTCGACCTCGACCCGCTGATCCAGCTCGTCGGCGACGAGATGCGTCGGACGTTCGAGGCGGACATCGTGTACGTCGCGCTCCACGACGTCGAAGGCGAGCGGATCATCTTCCCCTACTTCAACGAGTTCGGCGCTTCGACCGGTCAGGAGCCGATCCCGTTCGGGACCGGCCTGACGTCGCGGATCGTCCAGGACCGCGAGACGCTCCTCTTGAACCGGGCGGCTGACTGGCAAGCTCTCGGCACGCGCGGCGTCGGCACGACCTCGAAGTCGTACCTCGGAGTCCCGATTCTCGTCGGGGATCGTGCGATCGGGGCGATCAGCGTTCAGAGCACCCAGCGCGAAGGCCGGTTCGGCGATTCCGACGTGCGCCTGCTGTCGACGATCGCGGCCAACGTCGGAGTCGCGATCCAGAACGCCCGGCTCTACCGCGAGGCCCACCGCCGCGGCGACGAGATGGCCGCTCTCGCCGTCGTCGGGCAGGAGATCTCCGTCACCCTCGACGCCGAGGCCGTCCTACGCAAGATCGGTGAGCGAGTGCAGTCGCTGCTCGAGGCGGATTCCTCGGCGCTCCTCCTGGCCGATCCCGACGGTCGCACGTTCCGCCCGATCCTCGCCCTGGGCACGATTGCGGCGGAGATCATGGCCGACACGATCATGGAGGGCGAAGGGATCGTCGGCGACGTCATCCGGCGGCGCGCCCCGGAGTACGTCAACGACGTGGGCCAGGACGCGCGGACGATCACGATCCCGGGAACGGAGGACCACGCGGACGAGCGCCTGATGGTCGCGCCGCTGATCGCACGCGACCGAGTGACCGGGGTGATGGCGGTCTGGCGCGACGGTGGCCATCCGTTCGCCCAGGCCGACCTCGACTTCCTCGTCGGGCTTGCCCGGCAGGCCTCGATCGCGATCGAGAACTCGCGGTTGTTCGCAGAGGCCGGCGACGCGCGAGCCGCGGCCGAGGCCGCGAACCAGGCGAAGAGCGCGTTCCTCGCCGCGATGAGCCACGAGATCCGGACGCCGATGAACGCGGTCATCGGGATGAGCGGGCTCCTCCTCGACACCGAGCTCGACGCGGAGCAGCGCGACTTCGCGGAGACGATCCGGACGTCCGGCGACGCGCTCCTGACCATCATCAACGACATCCTGGACTTCTCGAAGATCGAGGCCGGCCGGGTCGATCTCGCCGCCGAGCCGTTCTCGCTCCGGACGTCCGTCGAGAGCGCCCTCGACGTCATCGCGCCGGCCGCCGCGAAGAAGCAGGTGGAGCTCATCTACGCGATGGGCGAGGAGCTGCCCGAGGGCATCGTCGGCGACGCCGGCCGGCTCCGCCAGATCGTCCTCAACCTCCTCTCGAATGCGGTGAAGTTCACCCACGAAGGCGAGGTCGAGCTGAGCCTCCAGGCGACCCCGCCGGCGCAATCGGATGGCGACGAGCCATGGACGATCGCGATCGACGTCCGCGACACCGGGATCGGGATCCCGCCCGACGCCATGGATCGCCTGTTCCAGTCGTTCAGCCAGGTGGATGCCTCGATCTCGCGGCGGTATGGCGGGACCGGCCTGGGCCTCGCCATCAGCCGGCGCCTGGCCGAGTCGATGGGCGGCTCGCTGACCGCGACGAGCAGCGGGATCGCCGGCGAAGGCAGCACGTTCCGACTCCGGATCCCGGCCCGCGCGACCGCTCTGCCGGACGCGGCTCCGGCCCCGCAGCCCGGCAGCCTCGTCGGCCGTCGGGTCCTCGTCGTGGACGACAACGCCACGAACCGGCGAATCCTGACGAGCCTGCTCGGGCGCTGGGGCATGGAGGCCGCCGGCACGGCGTCGCCGCTGGAGGCCATCGCCTGGATGCAGGCCGGTCGCGAGTTCGATCTTGCCGCCCTCGACCTCCAGATGCCGGAGCGCGACGGGATCGAGCTGGCCGGCGACCTGGCGGCCCTCCGACCGGACGACCCGATCCCGGTCGTGATCCTGTCGTCGGTCGGTCACCACGGCCGGACCGCCCCGAACGTCCGGGCGACACTGGTGAAGCCGGTGAAGCCGTCGGCCCTCCACGATGCGCTGGCCACGGCTCTCGGGAGCGACGAGCCGGCGACCAACGGGCCCGGCCCGGCAACGACGGCGTCGATCGCCCCGGCGGAGCGGACCCTGCGGATCCTGCTCGCCGAGGACAACGCCGTGAACCAGAAGCTCGCTCTCCGCCTCCTGGAGCGGCTCGGCCACCAGGCCGACGTGGCTGACGACGGGGTGGCGGCCATCGAGGCGCTCGAGGCGGCCGACTATGACCTGGTCCTCATGGACGTCCAGATGCCGCGCCTCGACGGGCTCGAGGCGACGCGCCAGATCCGTACCCGCTGGCCCGACCGCCGGCTCCGGATCGTCGGATTGACCGCCAACGCGATGGCCGGCGACCGCGAGGCGTGCCTCGCCGCGGGGATGGACGACTATGTCTCGAAGCCGATCCGACCCGACGAGCTCGCCCGAGCCGTCGCGGCGACACCGGGAGCGCGCCCATGACCCTCGATCCGAACACCCCGGACCCGCCGGAGTCGGCGCTGAAGGGCCGGGTGCTCGTCGTCGACGACACCGCGTTCAACCGCCAGCTCCTGGTCCGGCTGCTCACGACCATCGGCCACGAGTCGCTCGAGGCAGGCGACGGGGCGGTCGCCATGGCCCTCCTGCGCGATCCTGCGACGCCGCCCGTCGATGTGATCCTGCTCGACATCGTCATGCCGGTGATGGACGGCTACGAGACCCTCGCCGCGCTCAAGTCCGACGAGGCGCTCCGCCACATCCCGGTGATCGTGATCTCGGGCGTCGA
>JALYPW010000260.1 GCA_030856145.1 Chloroflexota bacterium
GGCCGGCGCCGAGCAGCAGCCGCTCCTCTCGATCAGCTGACCGGCCGCCGCTCGCGACGCCGGCTGACGATCCCCGCGGCCATCCCGGGCCCCGCGCAGGCGCTCCGGAGTCCGCCCGTCGCGACAGGGTTCTCATCGCTCGATCCAGTGGTTGCGGCGCGCTAGACTCCGGGCGCGGGCCGGCGAGCGCGTCGCCGGCGGCGGTCCGCGGTCGCCTCGTGCCCATCAGGCGACCAACCGGACACGCCGAATGCCTCCGCGCCAGAGGAGACTTCGTGCGCTGTCGGGCCTGCGGCTCCGTGGTTGGGGTGGGCGCCCGCTTCTGCGCCCACTGCGGGACCCGGATCGACGCGTCCGACCGGACCGGTGCCGGCCCGCCGGGCTCGGATACGCCTGGAGAGCCGGCCGCTGAAGCGCGCGCCGGCCGGAGTTTCGCGCAGACCCAGGCGATGGTCTCGCCGGTCGGCGCCGATCGCCCGGTCCGTGATCCCACGGCCACCGGGTCAGGCGGGGATCGACGCATCGTCACCGCCCTGTTCGCCGACCTCGTCGACTACGTCCGGCTCGTGGCCGAGCACGATGCGGAGGACGTCCGGCGCCGGGTCGATGCCGCCCTCGTCGCCATGGTCGACGCGATCCAGGGGTTCGACGGTACCCGCGAAAAGTTCATCGGCGATGCCGTCTTCGCGGTCTTCGGCTGGCCCGTCGCTCACGACGACGACGCGCTTCGGGCCACCCACTGTGCCCTCGCGATCCGGGCTGGCCTGTCGCGCCTCGAGGATCCGGCCGGGGAGGCTCTCCAGGTCCGGATCGGGATCGCGACCGGCGAGGTGGTGGCGGCGCCCCGTGACGTGCCGGGCGCCCACGACTGGTCGTTGACCGGCCCGGCGGTCACCACCGCGGCCCGGATCCAGGGCATCGCCGGTCCGGGAGACATCCTGCTCGACGAGGCGACGATCCGGGCGACGCGCAAGGGCCTCCGGGTCGAAGACCTCGGTTCACGGGTGCTGCGCGGCCAGATCCACCCGGTCCGGATCGGGCGACTCCTCGGGGAAGCCGGATTCCAGCCGTGGCAGCCACCCGACGGCCCATTCATCGGCCGGGTCGAGGAACAGGACGTTCTGCGCGGGGCCCTGGCCGCGATTCGCGACGGCCGGGCGGGCGGGACAGTCCTCGTCGAGGGTGACGCCGGGATGGGCAAGTCCCGCCTGCTCGCCTTCGCCGAGGCGTCCGCCAGCCGGCTGGGCATCCCGGCGAACTGGGTCGACAACGTCTCGTATGGGGCCGCCGAGCCATTCCGGTTCGCGCGGGCTCTCGCCCAGGCCGTCGCCGACGAGCACGGAACCGACTCCGGAACCCACCTCCGACGGCTCCTGTTCACGCCGGACGTCGACCCCGAGGTCGCGCGACGGTGGGCCGGCGGTGTCGCCGCTGTCGCCCGCGACGCGGCCTTCTCGGGCTGGGAGGCCGAGGCGGTCCTGGCACCCTCCGATCCGGCTGACGTCGCCCGCGACGTTCGGGACGCGGCGGTCCACTACTTCGATCGGCTCGTCGAGCTTGATGGCGCGCGGGTCGTCATCGTCGACGATCTCCACTGGCTCGATCCGTCGAGCGAGGGCATCTTCGAGGAGCTCGTCCGCGCGTCATCTCGTCGGCCGCTGCTCGTCCTGGCCGCCAGCCGGCCCGACCCGGCCCGCAACTGGTTGGGCAGCCATGAGCACCTGCGCAGGATCGAGCTGGGCGGCTTGGCCGAATCGGAGACGGGCGAGCTGGCCGCGGCCGTCGCCGGGTTGCCCGTCGACGAGGAGGATGTCCGCCGCCTCCACATCCGGACCGGCGGCAACCCGCTGTACATCGGCGAGACGGTCCGAGCAATCGTCGACGACGGGCTGATGACGAGCGACGGCCGGCTCGCGATCGGGGATCCGGCCGGGATGACGGTGGCGGTCACGCTCCGGGCGCTGCTCGGGAGCCGGATCGATGCCCTGTCGGTCGAGACCCGGACGATCCTGCGCGTCGGATCGGTCCTCGGCATGAGCTTTCACGAGGGGATGATCGAAGAGGTCCTCGAGGATCCGGTCGAGCCGGCCGTCTACGAGCGCCTCGCCGAGGCGGCGATGATCGCCCCGATCGACGCCCGTGGCGGCTGGCGGTTCTGTCACCCCCTGATCCATGACGTGGCTTACGGCAGCCTGCTCGCCACCGATCGGCGAGCACTCCACGGTCGCGTGGCCGACCGCCTCGAGGCCCGCGCCGCTGCGCCGGCGATCGCGGTGGTCGCGCGCCACCGAGCGGCCGCCGGCGATGCGGACCGTGCGATCCCGCT
>JALYPW010000031.1 GCA_030856145.1 Chloroflexota bacterium
AGGGCAGGCCGACGAGCCAGTCCACGTATGTCCGGATCACGCCGACCTCGGGCGAGGCGGACGGGATCCGGCTCATCCGGTCGACTTCCTTGATCGCCCGGGCCTTGATCTCGTCGGGCATGCCGGCGGCCTCGACCTTGTCGCGGAGCTCGTTGATCTCGGCCTGCTGGGGGTCGTCCTCGCCGAGCTCGCGCTGGATGGCCTTGAGCTGCTCACGCAGGATGTACTCGCGCTGGGTCTTGTCCATCTCGGACTTGACTTCGCTCTGGATCCGGCCCTTCAGCTCGAGGATCTCGATCTGGCGGGCGAGGAAGGTGGACACGAGCTTCAGGCGCTCGGTGACATCGACCGTCTCGAGCAGCTCCTGACGCTGCTCGGTCGACATGTCCGGGCTGTAGGCGACCATGTCGGCGAGGAGGCCGGGCTCGCTGATGTTGCGGGCGGCGACGGCGGCCTCAGGCGGCACGGGCGCGCCATTGGCGACGTACTGCTCGATCTGGGCCTGGACGGTCCGCATCAGGGCCTGGACCTCGAGGCTCGCTCCGCTCTCGTCGTGGAGCTCCTCGATCGTGGCCCGGAGATATGGCTCGTTGGACACGAAGTTGATCAGCTTCAGGCGGGTCTGGCCCTGGACGATCGCCCGAACGGTGCCGTCCTGGAGCTGGACGACCTGGGCGATCTTGGCCAACGTGCCCACGGTGTAGAGCTCGGAGGTGGACTCGATGTCCTCCTGCTCGGGCTGGCGCTGGGTCACGAGTGCGATCGGCGTGCCCTCGGCCACGGCGGCGTTCAGGGCGTTGACGCTCTTCTCGCGTCCGACCTGGAGCGGAACGATCATCTCCGGAAAGATGACGGTCTCGCGGAGGGCGACGAGCGGCAGCTCGCGCGGGCCTTCGGGCGTCGACATGGTCACGGTGGTCGGCTGATCGTCCCGGTTTGGTGTCGGGCGCTTTGCCATCAGATGTCTCCTGTGAGTCGGATCGAGATCATCGGTCCTGCGGGCTCGCTCGTGAAGTGTGGCTTCCAGTGGATGTCGGTCACCGATCGTCCGGGTCCGGCCGGCTCCGATCGGAGGCCTGGGAGGTGGCGGTGGTGGTTGGCTGGGCGCTTGGCTCGGCCTTCGCGTCGGCCTTGGCCTCGGCGGTCCGCTGTCGGGTCCCCTCGGCGTAGAGCGCTTCGAGAATCCGCGTCCCCAACCGTTCCTCCAGCTCGAACAGGAGCCGGATTCCGGCGAGGTTGACTCCGCGCTCGCGGGTCAGATGACGGATCCAGGTGATGCGACGGATGTCCTCGTCGCTGTACAGCCGGATGTTGGTGGGCGTCCGGGCTGGACAGACCAGGCCCTCGTCCTCGTAGATCCGGAGCGTCCGGGGATGGGCGGCGACGAGGGTTGCGGCGACGCTGATCACGTAGACCGGTCGTCGCGACACCTTGTCGACGCGATCCTGGGCCATGGCCTCAGCGCCCCTCTCCGGGGATGATGCGGTCGATCGTCAGGTTGGAACGGGACGCGATGGACATGTCGCGAAGCCCTCCGTTGGATGCCGTGGTTGGCGCCCGGGCGGACGATCCGCCGGGACACTGACGAGACTAGAACCCTGACAATGCCATTGTCAAGAAGGTTGCGAAGTATTGATGTAGATGTCGACTCCGCGCTGGCCGACGAGGCGGACCACGACGGTGCTGACGGCGATGCTCACGGCGACCGCGGCGACCAGCCCGACGTAGGCCTCGTTGGTGATCGCCCCGGCCGCGACCGCCGCCGAGCCGAGGACGAACGAGAACTCCCCGACCTGGCCAAGCCCGATCGCGAGCTGGAGCGGGCGGGCCGGCAGACGGGTGGCCCGGGCGAGGCCGTAGGCCACCGCGACCTTGGCGACGACGATCAGGACGAGGAAGAGCGCGAGCCAGCCAAGGCCCCGGCCGAGGGCATCGGGCTGGATCAGCGTCCCGATCGCGACGAAGAACAGGACCGCGAACAGGTCGCGGAACGGGAGGAGCCGGCGCCTGGCCTCTGCCGCCTCCGCGCTTTCGGAGACGGCCAGTCCGCCGACGAACGCCGCAAGTGCGAGCGGGATGCCGAAGAGGGCCGAGCCGACACCGGCGAGGGCGAGGCCGCTGGCGACCGAGACGATCAGGAAGAGGTCGTGCTCGGAGCGCAGGCCACGAAGGACGATCGGCAGGAGTCGGGCGACCGCGATCGTCAGGGCGAGGAAGGCGACGAGGCCGATGGCCGCCTCGCCGAGCGGCCGCCCGCCGATGCCCATGAGAGCGAGCAGGACGGCTGCGATCGCGACGCCGGTGCTGTCCTGGAGGGCGCTCCAGCCGAGCAGGGCCTGCTCTGTGTGGCGGTCGGTGGTCCGACGCCGGCTCTTCGTGATGTTCACGATGACGACCGACGACGACAGCGCAATGGACAGGCCGATCAGCGCTGCGGGGAGCGGCTCGAGACCAGCCGCGAACAGGATGACGCCGGAGATCGCGGTCGTCAGCACGGTCTGGAGCGGGGCGGCCGCGATCAGGCCCCGCTGCTCGCTCCGGATCCGGAGGACGTCGACCTCGATGCCGACCTCGAACAGGAGGAGCACGACGCCCAGGTCGGCCAGGAGTTGGAGCTGGTCGCGATCGGCGACATAGCCCGGGGTGAACGGTGAGACGACGATCCCGAGGGCGAGATAGCCGACAACCGCCGGCAGGCCGATCCGACGGGCCAGCCAGCCGGCAACGACGGCAGCGAGCAGCAGGACGCCGATCTCGAGGATCGGCCCGGACGTCTGGTCCATGGGCGCGATGGTAGCGGGCGATCGCCGCAGCCCGGGCACGACCCGGGTCGCGGGTCAATTCGGGCCGGTGCGAGCGTCACCCATCACGCGTTGGGCGGTCGGTCCGAGCGTGCCAGACCTTGGGCTGACCCAGGTGACGGGTCGCGAGGAGCGCCTGGAACGGCACTGGAGGCGGACGTCAGCCGACCGAGGCGGGCTCCAGGCTGCCGATCAGCTGCTCGTGCAGACCGGCCTCGCACTCGGCCTTGCCGATCGCGATCACCTTGTCGCCCTCGGCCAGGATCGTGTCCGGTCGGAGGGGCGTGGCCTTGCCGTTGCGAATGACCGCAAAGAGCGAGCAGCCCTCCGGCATCGTCAGATCCTTCGTCGCCTTGCCGATCGCGGGCGAGCCCGCCTGGAGGTGGGCCTCGATCAGCTCCAGCTCGCCTTCGCCGAGGGCCGCCAGGTGGAGCAGCTCGTGGACCGGGATGTCCTGCTCGATCGAGCCGAGGATCATCCGGGTCGGGCTGATCAGCTCGTCCACGCCGAGGTGCTTGAACAGCGATTCGTTCTTGGGGTTGTTGACCCGGGCGATGGTTCGCGGGACGTCGAAGTGGTGCTTGGCCATCTGGCAGATCACGAGGTTGTCCTCATCGTCGCCGGTGACCGCGGCCACGATGTCCGCCCGGTTCGCGCCGGCCTCGGCGAGGTACTTGCCCTCGCAGCCGTCGTGGGCGATCACGACCGAGCCGATCTCGTCGGCGATCTGGGTCGCGCGGTCCTTGTCCTTCTCCATCAGGACGACCTCGTGGCCGCTGCCGATGAGCTCCTTGGTCAGGTAGTAGCCGACCTTGCCGCCACCGATGACGAGCACGAACATGGATCAGGCCTCCCGGGCGCTGGCGGGCGCGACCCGCGCCTTGGTCGGGTTCATCGTCGTGTCGGCGGGTTGACCGTTGGCGCCGGCTGCGACCGGCGCCGGGCCATCGTCGGCGTGGTGGTCGCCACCCGGGTGCTGGCCGGTCGCCGGCGACAGGCCCGGCCCGAACGTCAGACTCGCCTCGAGGAACTGGCTGACCGCGGTGGCCATCAGGTTCGTCCGGCAGAGCGTCGCGATCCCCAGCTCGGCGTAGGCACTTGCCCGGAGCGGGTCGTTGATCTTGGCGATGACGTTCCGGGCGCCGAGCGCCTCGGTTGCGAGCTGGGCGGCCATGATGTTCCGGTTGTCGCCCTCGGTCATCGCGATGAAGACGTCGGCCTCGCCAGCGCCAGCTCGCCGAAGGGTGTCCTCGTCGGTCCCGTCGCCGCGGATGGCGACGCCCTTGAAGGCGCCCGGGAGGCGGTCGAAGGCGCTCGTCTTGGTATCGAGGACGACCACCTGGTGGCCGGCCCGGTCGAATGCGTCGGCCAGCACAGACCCGACCCGGCCGCAGCCGACGATCACGGTTTTCACGAGTTCTCCTCCGGGATCGGCTCGCGCACGACCCAGACCGCGCACGGCGCGTTCTTCAGGACGTAGGGGATCGTCCGGCCTATGGCAAAGTCGCCGCCGAACTTGGTCCGGTAGGCCAGCCCGACGACGAGCAGGTCCGCCTCGCGCTCGACGGCTTCGTCGACGAGAGCGGCCCCCACGTCGCGGGCCTGGAGCAGGACCGGCTCGAGGGTCACGCCGACCGACTCGGCCGTGCCTTCGGCCATGTCGAGGATCTGCTGGATCTCGTCGGATCGTCCGGCGATGTCCATGTCGAGCGGCATCGACCAGTCGATCTCGACGACGTGGACGCCGATCACCTCGGCCTTGTGGGCCCGGGCCAGCTCAGCCACGAGCCTGACGAGACGCTGCCCGTTGGGATGGCCGGACAGGGCGACGACGGCGCGGCGGAACGATGGTTCGGCGGTGGGCGCTGATGGCACGGCCGCGACTGTATCACCGGGACCGGATCACGTCCGTGGCTCGTCCGCCTCCGCGCCGGTCGCGGTCGGGCCGCTCACCGGGCCGCGCCGGTAGGGCACGTCCGCGACGACCGTGTGCTCCCGGCCGAGGAGGGCCGACTTCAGCCGCTTGGCCGACTGGTTGTAGAGCAGGCGGTCCCACCAATGACGGGCAACGTACTCGGGCAGGACGACGATCGTGATCGGGGCCGGCTTGCCAGGCGGCCAGGCCAGGTCGAGGACATCGAGATAGGCCGTGAACGGACCGACCAGCGCCCGATATGGCGATTCGACGATCACGAGGGGCACGCCCGGCACCTGGCGCTCCCAGCGTTCGCGAACCGCCTCGCCCTGCTCGGGGTTCTCGGTGATGAAGACCGCCCGGACATCGCTGGCCAGGGTCTGGCCGAAGATCACTGCCTGGACGACGGCTCGGTTGATCCCGTTGACCGGGATCACCACGCGCTGCTCGCGATGGGTGACCGGGACGATGAACTCATCGCGGACGGCGAGCTCCGCTTCCTGGGCGTCGTACTGGCGGCGGATGAACGACATGCCTCCGACGAGGAGCGGGATGAGGGCGATCACAATGAACGACTGGGGCGCCTTGGCGACCGTCACGACGACGGCGACGATCGCGGTCAGCGTGGCGCCGAACGCATTGATCGCGAGCCGCCGCTGCCAGCCCGGCGGCCTCTCCCGGCGCCAGTGGCGGATCATCCCGGACTGGCTGATCGTGAAGTCGATGAACACGCCCACCGCGTAGAGCGGAATCAGGAGGTGGGTCTCACCCTGGAACAGGACGATGAGCGCTGCGGCGACGGCGGCCAGGACGATGATCCCGTAGCTGAACGCGAGGCGATCGCCGCGGAACGAGAACTGGCGCGGGATGAAGCCGTCGAGCGAGAGGATCGCGAGCAGACGCGGGAATGCGTTGAAGCTCGTGTTCGCGGCCAGGACCAGGAGGAGAGCCGTGAAGCCCTGGAACAGGAAGAACGGGAGTGATCCGGCCCCGTAGACCCGGCCCGCGATCTGGCTGATCACCGTCTGCTTGACCGGCTCCTCGACGTGGGTGATCCCGAAGTTCACCGCCAGGAACGTCAGCCCGATGAACAGGACGCCGAGGAGCCCGGCCATGACGGCCAGGGTCGTTGCCGCGTTCTTCGCCTCGGGCGGCTCGAACGCCGGGACGCCGGTCGCGATCGCCTCCGTGCCGGTCAGCGCCACGGCTCCCGCCGCGAAGGCCCGCAGGAGGAGGATGATCGACAGGGTCTGGACGCTCTCGCCGGCCTGCTCGCCGAGCGACGCCGCGTACGTCTCGCCCTCGCCGAACACCACGATCCGGATCGATCCGATCACGATCATCAGCAAAGCCGAGACGAGGAAGACGTAGGTCGGGATCGCGAACAGGTTGCCCGCCTCGCGCAGTCCGCGCAGGTTGCCGATCGTGATCAGGACGATCGCGACGACGCCGAGGACGACCCGGATGTCAAACAGCTCCGGGACGGCCGAGGTGACCTGCTCGATCGACGACGCGACCGACACCGCGACGGTCAGGACGTAGTCGATCATCAGGGCCGAGGCCGCGATCAGCGACATCCGGCGGCCGAAGTTGACCTTCGAGACCGAGTAGCTGCCGCCGCCGGTCGGATAGGCGATGCAGATCTGGCGGTAGCTGATCGCGACCGCGATCAGGAGGACGGCGATCGCGACGCTGACCCACAGGCCCCAGGCCAGGGCGGCAATCCCACCGAGGATCAGGACCCGCAGGATCTCCTCCGTCGCGTAGGCCGACGAGCTGATGGCGTCCGAGCTGAAGATCGCGAGGGCCTTCTTCTTCGAGAGGCGCTCCCCGATCTCGGCCTCGCTCGAGAGAGGGCGACCGAGCAGGAGTGCCTTCGCCCGGGCGAAGAGCCGGCCGGTCCGTGTCTTCGGGACCGAGGCCGCCTCCTTGGCCGTGAGCTGGCCGGGACCGGTCCAGCGGAAGAGCGCCGAGTGGGGTCGCTCGACCCGGACCCGTCGGTCGCCGGGCTTGCGGCCCTGGAGCGGCCGTCGTCCGCCGATCATGGCGTCACAGGCCGACGCGCAGCCGTTCGGCGAGCCGACCGGGCAGCCCTGCGTCGAGCATGGCGGTCCGGACCGCCTCGATGTCATACGCGGCCCGGCGCCACGTCGCGAGGCCGGCCTCCGTGTCGATCTCGAGCCAGCTCGCGTCAGGATCGCCGTCGCGCGGCTGGCCGACGCTACCCGGGTTCAGGAGGGCAGGCCGGCCATCGAGCTGGAAGGTGGATCCGGGACCTGGCGCGATCGCATCGATCCGGCCGTCACGCTCGACCCAGGCCATCGGCAGATGGGTGTGGCCGTGCAGCCCGAAGGTCGTTTCCAGGGCCGTCAGGTTGGCCCGTGCGACCGGAACGGAGGTGATGTATTCCCAGATCGGGTCGCGGGGGCTGCCGTGGACCAACGTCAGGTCGCCGTCGCGATGGGTCGTCGGCAGGGCACTCAGCCAGGCCCGGGTCGCGTCGCTGATCCGCCCGCGTGTCCATTCCATCGCCGCTTTGGCGTCCGGATTGAACAAGTCGATCTCGCGACCGCCGAGGGCGGCGAGGTCGTGGTTACCCGTGACCCCGATCGCCCCGATCCCGGCCAGCCGGTTCACGACCCCGTCGGGGTCCGGTCCATAGCCCACGACGTCGCCGAGGTGCCAGACCGCGTCCACCGTGGCGATGGCGCCGAGGACGGCCTCGAGGGCGACGAGGTTCGCATGGATGTCCGACAGCACAGCGACACGCACCCGGTCAGCCTAGCAGCGGACCGCCCGCCCGGTGTGCGCGGCGGGTCACCGCGCTCCCGCCGGCCGTTGCGAGGGCGCGACAGTTCGACGGTGGTCGGGCCCGCCGCGGCCCGGGGCCCGGCACGCCCAGCTCGAGCGGTCGGTGACCCTCGGCC
>JALYPW010000299.1 GCA_030856145.1 Chloroflexota bacterium
GTGTCGTTGAGGCTCATGTCGAGCGGCGTCGTGACGAGCGTGTCGAAGCCGGTCCGCATGAAGTCGTAGCAGGCGGCCCCGACGACCTCGGCGCACACGTTCGCGCAGCGCCCGCAGTCGATGCAGCGCGACGGCTCGCGCAGGATGAAGGCGTGGCTGTCGTCCCGGATGTAGTCGTGATTGACTCCCGTGAACCGGTTCTCCGTCACGGACCGGTAGCCGGCGCCCTGGTGGTGCTGCGGCTCGAGCGTCGCGAGCGTCGTCCCGTACTCGATGCCGAGCCGGCGCAGGTCGCAGAAGCCGATCGCCTCGCACGTGCACTGGAGGCAGCGGGTCGATTCGGCGACGGCCTCCTCGCGGCTGTACGGGATCTCGTACTCGAGGTAGCTGTCGTTGCGGACCGCCGCATCCATCGCCTTCATGCGGTAGCGCGGCTCTTTCTGCTCGCTCGTGAACGGCACGATCGAGAGGAACTCGGGCTGCGGCTCGGCCAGCTGCTGGCGGGTCTTGATCGCGGTCAGGTCGAGGCCCTGGAGGAACGCGTCGACGGCGTACGCCGAGCGCCGGCCCTCCGCGATCGCCTGGACGACGGTCGCCGCGCCGATGCGGACGTCGCCGGTCCCGAACACGCCCGGCCGGTCGGTCTGGAACGTGACCGCGTCGGCCTTGAGGCGGCGCTGTTTGGTGGCCTGCGGCCCTTCCGAGCCGGGCCCGATCCAGGTCAACTCGGGACCCTGGCCGATCGCGAGCAGGACCCGGTCGCAGGGGATCGTGAATTCCGTGCCGGGGGCGGGCTCGGGCCGGCGCCGGCCGGACGCGTCGGGGGCGCCGGGCTGCATCCGGATGAACTCGATCCCGGTGACGGCGCCCGTGTCGTCGGTGATCACCCGGGTCGGACCGGCCTGGAAGATCGCGGTGACGCCTTCCTCGATCGCCTCGTGGACCTCGCCCGAGGCGGGCATGTCCTTCATGTCGCGGCGATAGACGAGGGTGACTTCGGACGCGCCCTGGCGGATCGACGTCCGAACGCAATCCATCGACGTGAACCCACCGCCGACGACCACGACGCGCTTGCCGGCGTGGTCCGGGTAGGGCAGGCCGAGGGTCGCGGTCCGCAGGTACTCGAGCCCGTCGAGGACCTCGGTGGCGTCCTCGTTCGGGACGCCGAGCTTGTTCGTGTCGTAACAGCCGATCGCGACGACGACCGCGTCGAAGCCCTGGTTCTGGAGGTCGTCGAGCCCGAAGTCCTTGCCGAGCTCGGCGTTGCAGACCATCTTGCCGCCGAGCCGGGTGACCGACTCGTACTCGGCCTCGAGGACTTCGACCTTGGGCAGGCGGTACTGCGGGATCCCATAGCGGAGCATCCCGCCGGGGGCCGCGTCGCGCTCGAAGACGGTCACGTCGTGGCCCGCGATCAACAGGTAGTAGGCGGCGGCCATGCCGGCCGGCCCGGAGCCGATGACCGCGGCCCGCCGGCCGGACGTCGGCTGGATCTCGAACGGGACCGGCGGATCGATCCCGTCGTCGAGCATCGACTTCAGGACCTGGTCGCCCGCGTACCGGTGGGAGTCGCGGATCGCGATCGCCTCGTCGACCTCGTCGCGCCGGCAGTGCTCCTCGCACGGCGCCGGGCAGACTCGGCCGAGGACGCTCGGGAACGGGATCGTGCGCTTGAAGATCCGGGTCGATTCGACGAAGTTCGCCTCGGCTTTGGCCTTGAGGAAGCCCGGGATGTCGATGGTGCTCGGGCACTTGTTCTGGCACGGCGGCAGGCAGTAGGCGTTGTGGTCCGAGAAGATCAACTCCAGGTTCGTCTTTCGGACCTGGCGGATGCGCGGGGTCTGGGTGCGCACGACCATGTCCGGCTCGCACGTGCGCGAGCAGCTGATGGGCGGCGTGTCCTCCCCGTCGACCTCGACGACGCACATCCGGCAGGCGCCGAAGCCAGGCAACTTGGGTTCATAGCAGAGCGTCGGGACCTCGATGCCGTTGTCGCGGCAGACCTCGAGGATGGTCTGGCCGATGCGGCCCGTGAGCATCCGGCCGTCGATCTCGACCTGGAACGTCGGCGCAGCGTTTCGCTGCGGGGACTGGGTCTCGAGGAGACGTTCGATGGCAGCGTCAGGCACGACCTCGCGGGGGGCGAGGGCGGCGT
>JALYPW010000335.1 GCA_030856145.1 Chloroflexota bacterium
CGGCCACCCTCGGTCGCGGCGCGGGTGACGGCCACGCCTCGGCGCCGGCCGGCTGGCCGAGCAGGTAGCCCTGGGCGAGCTTCACGTCGAGGCTCATCAGGGTCTGGCGCTCCTCCTCCGTCTCCACGCCCTCGGCGATGACCCAGCCGTTCGTTGCCCGGGCGAAGTGATGGAGGCCGACGATCAGCGCCTGTCGGGTCAGGTCGCTGTTGACGCCGTGGACGAGTCCGGCGTCGATCTTCACGAAGTCCGGCCGCAACTCGACGATGTGGGTGAAGTTGGCAACGCCGGCGCCGGCGTCGTCGACCGCCGTCCGTACGTCCGGACCGAGCAGGGCGATGGCGTTGCGGACCTTGCCGTAGTCACCGATCACGTCATGCTCGGTGAGCTCGAGCACGATCGGCCGGGTCCGGCGGCGCAGGATCCGGCCCAAACGGTCACCGTCGAGAACCATGGCGGCTGAGACGTTCAGCGCCAGCCACGGCCCGACGGGCAGGCCGTAGGACGCCTCGATCGCCCGATCGAGCGTTGCCGCTTCGAGCGCGAGGCCGAGGCCGCACGCACCCGCGGCCTCGAACACGAGGTCCGGCCGACGCCCGTCGCCAAAGCGCGTCAGTGCCTCGTAGCCGATGGCCGCGCCGGTCTCGAGGTGGACGATCGGCTGAAAGACAGGTTCAAACTCGCCAGCCGCGACGATCCGGCGAATCTCGTCGGCGCTCTCGCGCAAGCGACTCCGAGCGGCAAGCGGTCCGCCGATCAGGCCGCGGGCGGCAGCCGCAAACTCGATCACGGCCGGGACTTGCTCGGACCAGCGCCGCGCGGCGGCCTCGTCGGTGGTGCCGATCGCGACCAGGCCGATCGGGCCGTTCGGTCCGGCCACGCTCGCCGCGGCGATCGCGCGCAGGCCGAAGCGGCCGAGAGCCTCGCCATAGGCGCCGTCCTCATCGCGTTCGATGAACGGTTCGGACCATGCGCTGCCAGCGGCCCGCTCGCGAAGGTAGGCGGCTCGCCCGGCCGGCAATGCGTCGCCGGTCTGGAGCGGGTAGCCGCCAGGCGCCGTCGAAGCGAGGATCCGGACGACTTCGGGCTCGTCGAATGAGAGAACCATCGCCACGTCGACGCCGGCGAGCTCGGCCAGCGCGTCGGTGAGGTCCTGGCCGGTCTCCTCCGGTGTCGGCCGCTGCTCGAGTCGAGTCAGGGCATGGGCGAAGGCCACCCGATCACGAGTGACGAGGTCGAGGGACGCCTGGATCTGGCGCACCTGACTGACGTCGCGGCCGACGCACACGAAGCTCGAGATGGTGCCATTCACGTCGCGCACCGGCGAGATCGTGACCTCCTCGCGGTAGGCGACGCCGTCCGGGCGGCGCAGCGACCACTCGCCGCTCCACGACCGGCCTGACCGAAGTCGTCGGGCGAGACGGCGATGGATCACGGTCGAGCCCGCCTCACGCAGGAAGACCCACAGGTTGCGGCCGACGAGATCCGCGACGCCGTAACCCGACGACGCGGCGAAGGCCGGGTTGGCGTAGACGACGCGAGCAGCGGCGTCGGTCACGATGATCGTCTCGGCCGCCTGGTCGATCGCGCCGATCAGGCGCGACTGCGCGGCCTCGGCTTCGCGGCGGGCCGTGACGTCCTCGCCGACCGACGAGACCGCGACCAGCCGGCCGTCCTCGTCGAGGATCGGGCTGCTCGTCCAGGCGATGAGGATCCCCTCGCCGGATCGGGTGAGCCAGGTGGTCTCGATCCGGTCCATCGTGGCTCCGGCTGCGGTGTCGCGCATGTATCGCGCGCGGCGGGCATCGGGGTCGTCCTCGTCGGCCAGCCAGACGAACGCGTCGGAGCCGATGAGGTCCTCCTCCGACCAGCCGGTGGCCGCGAGGTGGTAGTGATTGGCGAACTCGATCCGGCCTTCGGGATCGAGGATGAGCGAGTGCAGCGCAATGCCATCGAGGGCGTTCCGGAAGCGCCGTTCCGAGGCGACCAGCGCCTCGCGCGCCAGGATGCGGGCCGTGACATCGCGGGCGACGCCCTCGATCGAGACGCGCTGACCGGTGGCGTCGAGGATCTCGGTGGTGACATGCTCCATCCACAGGACCGAGCCATCCGTGCGGATCCAGCGAATGACCGCTGGCTCGGCAAAGAAGCTGCCGTCGTCGATTCGCGCCGCCAGCTCCGGCCAGTCGTCAGGGTGGATCAGCGACTTCCCGAGCTCGGCGTCGTCGACCAGTTCGGCAGGCGTGTAGCCGACCAGATCGGTGATGCTCGGGCTGATGTACTCGAAGGCAAAGTCCGGACTGGACCGGAACTTGAAGATGACGTCGCGGCTGCGCTCGGCGAGCAGCCGGAAGCGCTCCTCGCTGTCGGCCAGCGCGGCCTGGCTGGCGAGGTAGGCGCTGATCTCGCGGCCTGTCAGGGCCACGCCGTCGCCGAGCCGGACAACACGCAGGTCGAGCGCCAGTCGGACATGACTGCCGCTCTCCAGGTCGTCCTCGTAGATGAGCTCATCGTGAACGTACGGCTGGCCGCTCTCGACGACCGCGCAATAGGCGTTGAAGAGGCCGTTGCTGGCGTGGGCCGGCAGACGCGTCAGCAGGGCGCCGCCGCGCGCAGGCTCGCTGGTCCATCCGAAGAGCCGGGCAAGCGGCTCGTTCACGAATGTCAGCTCGAAGTCGACGATCATGCCAGCCGCGTCGCGAATGGCGGTCAGGATTGCGAACGGATCGAGCATCGACTCGATCGACGAGCGGAAGCGCGTCTCGCTGTCGGCGAGGGCCGCCGCCGCCGCCGTTCGCTCGGTCTCGTCGCGCACGACGGACAGGTGGCGGCCGGGCGTGAAGTTGGCCGTCGCCCGGGAGCCGGCGTCGCGGACGCTGCCATCCGGCCGCTGAATGCGGACCTGGCCGCTCATCTCGCCGGCTGCGAGGAAGGCCGACCATGCCGCTTCGGGGTCGGGGACGTCAGCACCGCCGACCACGAACTCGGCCAGCGAGTGGCCGATGAGCCTGTCGCGTGGCACGCCGAAGAGGACGCAGGCTGCCGCGTTGGCGTCGACGTAGCAGCCGTCGTCATCGGCGATCAGGACGGCGTCGGCGGCCCGTTCGAACAGGCCGTGGTAGCGCGCCTCGCTGGCGCGCAGCGCGGCCAGCGTGCGATCGCGTTCCAGCGCATGGCGGACCGTCCGCTCGAGCACGATCGGGCTGAGCGATCCCTTGTCGAGATAGTCGGCCGCGCCGGTCGCCATCGCGGCGAGGTCGATCGCGCGGTCGCCCTGGCCGGTCAGCAGCACGATCGGCGGCAGGTTCTCCATGTCGCGGACGGCGGCCAGCAGCTCGACGCCCGTTCGCGCGCCGAGGTGGAAGTCGAGCAGCGCGGCGTCGTAGCCGCCGGACGCCAGCTCCGCCAGGCCGCGCTCATACGTCGGCGCCCAGGAGACCGTCCACGCGCTCGTGGTCTCGGCAACGAAGTCGCGAACGAGGACGTACGAATCCTCGTCGTCGTCGATCAGGAGGAGGCGCAGGTCATCAGGCATTTCAGATGGCCGCGAGCGTGTCGGACAGCAAGCAAGACGTCTCCAGAGCGGGCGAGGTCACAAGCATCACGGCTGGCTGCCTGCCCGACCACCCCGCCTTGCGGGTCGAGGGC
>JALYPW010000346.1 GCA_030856145.1 Chloroflexota bacterium
CGCGGGAAGCGCCGCGGACCGACTTGCCGGCGGCCCGCCACCGGCCGATGACGACGATACGCCCTGGACCGCCAGTGCTTCCAGCGCCGCCGCCGGGGCTGCCGGAGCTGCCGGGGCTGCCGTCGACGTCGCCGCCGCCGGTCGCGGACGGAACGCCCCGGAGCCGGAGATCGAGGACCTCGATCTCGAGGATGAGGATGAGCCGCGCCGCCCGGTCCGACGGCCCCGGGCCTACGGCCAGCACCTCGGAGGGACGTCCGGGCCGGATTGGGAGCGGCCGCGTCGCCAGGACGCCTACCCCACGATCAAGACCCGGGTCGGCTTGCCGAACGTGCCCCGGATCGTGCTCCTGGCCGGCCTCGTGGCCGTGCTGGCCGTCGCGCTGTACTTCCTGCCAGCCGTCCTGGGAATCGGGTCGGGCGGAGGTTCGCCCGGAGCCGGCTCGCCCAGCCCGTCGAGCGCGGCCCAGAAGACGCCGACGCCGAGCCCGACCGAGCCGCCTGCGCCGACGCCTGCGATCTACACGATCAAGAAGGGCGAGACGCTCTCAAAGATCGCCAAGGCCCACGGGATCACGATCGAGGAGCTGCTCGCGGCGAACCCCACGATCAAGAATGCGGACAAGATCTCGGAGGGGCAGCAGATCATCCTGCCGGTCCCGAGCGAGGCCCCGCCGACCGAGATCGACGGCTCCCCGGAGCCGTCCGCGCCGTAGGCTCGCCGTCGAGACAGCCCTGGGGCCGAGATCCTCGCCCCACGAGCGTATCGGACCAGATCGACTGAGCTGGGCTCGGATTCCCGCGAGTTCGGGCCGGAATCGGTCGGTGCGGCTCGTGCCGTGAGCGCGGCCTGCAGCAATGGCCGTCGACGTGTCGGACACGCTCGCCAGGTGAGGATTCAGGCCCAGTCGGCGCGGGTCGGCGCCGGGTCGGCGGGGCGCGGGGGCCGCTAGCGCGGGGCGAGGTTGATCGAGGTGATCTTGCCGGCCTCGACCCGGAACGTGGCATCGAGGTGGAGCGACGGGGCGCCGGGCCGGACGACCAGGACGTCGGCCTCGTAGGTGTTGCCGGTGTCGCGGACGCCACCTGGGATCATCCGCAGGCCGGACTCACCGCGCAGGAACCAGCCCCCGACACGTTCCACCCCGCGCAGCGTCTGGGCGCTGTCGCCGACATGGATCCGCATCTCGGCGTTCTCGGCCATCAGCCCGACCGCCGCCTCGCGATCGCCCGCGTTCAGCAGCTCGAAGAACGTATCCATCGTGTCCACGGCACCCATGGCCCGAGTGTACCCGTCATCATTCCGGAATGCCGTCCGAGCACGCTGCGCAGTGGGCCCTCGACCCCGCGATTTCCTTCCTGAACCACGGCTCGTTCGGGGCATGCCCTCGGCCCGTGCTCGAGGCCCAGCGCCGGTGGCGCGACCGGCTCGAGGCCCAGCCGGTCCAGTTCTTCGCCCGCGACCTGCCGGGCCTCCTCGCGACCGCCCGGGAAGAGCTCGGGGCGTTCGTCGGTGCCGACCCCGACGACCTTGCCTTCGTCGTCAACGCGACCGGCGCCGTGAACGCGGTCGTCCGATCGCTCCGGTTCGCGGCCGGCGACGAGCTGCTGACCAATGACCACGAGTACAACGCGACGATCAACGTCCTGCGCCATGTCGCCGAGCGCGACGGAGCTCGAGTGGTCGTTGCCCGGATCCCGTTCCCGATCGCGTCCGAGGAGGATGTCGTCCGGGCCCACCTCGAGGCCGTGACCGACCGGACGAAGCTCGCCCTCGTGAGCCACGTGACGAGTCCGACCGCCCTCGTCTTCCCGATCGAGCGGCTTGTCGCCGCGTTCGCCAAGCGTGGCATCGAAACCATCGTCGACGGCGCCCACGCGCCCGGGATGGTCGCCCTCGATCTCGAGCGAATCGGGGCTGCCTGGTACACGGGTAACCTCCACAAGTGGGTCAGCGCCCCGAAGGGCTCCGCGTTTCTCCACGCCCGCCGAGACCGGCAACCGGGCATCCGGCCGAACACGATCTCGCACGGCGCGAACGCAGATCTCGATCCTGGCCGCCTGGTCGTTGGCAGAGGCCGAGGCGGGTTGACGCGCTACCGGGCCGAGTTCGACTGGCAGGGCACGCTCGATCCGACCGCCTGGCTCGCGGTCGGTGAGGCGCTTCGCTTCGGGGCGGGCCTGCTCGACGGCGGCTGGCCGGCGCTGATGGTCCGCAACCGGGACCTCACCCTCCGTGCCCGGTCGGCTGTCGCGGCGGCGCTCGGGCTGCCCGGGGACACGCCGGCGCCCGACACGATGCTCGGTTCGATGGTTGCGCTGACGCTGCCGACGACCGGTCCGCTCGCCGTGGCC
>JALYPW010000347.1 GCA_030856145.1 Chloroflexota bacterium
CGGCCACCCCGGCGACCGCCAGGTCGCCGCTCAGCCGCTCGGCCAGGTCGTAGACGAGGTTCAGCTCGCGGTAGCGATCGAGCGCCTCGCGGGCGAGGCTCCGCTTGTCGCCCTCGCGGGCCACGGCGTACGACAGGACCGACGCGATCGCCCGGCCGACCCGATCGCCCTCGACCCAGCCGACCGTCCGACCCTCGACCGCGATCGGGAACCGCTCGAAGCCGATCCCGTTCGCCTCGCGCTCGAGGATCACGGCGCCGTCGACGTCACTGATTCGGACCCCGGCGTTCGTGCCCGAGAGGAGCGCCGACAGCATCGGCGCGACGTGGCGATGGCGGACGATCAGGCGGGCGAGATCGGGTTCGGCCATCAGGCGCCTCCGCCCGCGGCATTGGCGTCGCCCGTGCCTCCCGCGCCGCCGAGGCCGAGCGCCTCCCGAGCGACGTCGAGCAGCTCGTCGGGGTCGAAGGGCTTGGTGAGGTAGCGGTCCGCGCCGACCGCAGCCCCCTCCTCGCGGTCGTACGCCTGGCCCTTTGCCGTCAGCATCACGACCGTCGTCCCGGCCAGACCCGGGTCGCTCTTGATCGCGCGACAGACCTCGAACCCGTTGAGCTTCGGCATCATCACGTCAAGGAAGACCAGCTCCGGCCGGTGGTTGCGGACGACATCGAGAGCCATCTCCCCGTCCGACGCGGTCTGCAGCTCCACGCCGTCGTCCTCCAGCTCCTCGAGCGTCTGCTCGATCAGGAGGCGGATGTGCTGCTCGTCGTCGACGATCAAGACGGTCGGCATGGGGACCTCAGAAGCTCGGTTCTCACGACAGGGTGGCGGGTGGGCGGACGGATCGGTCGGTAGAGCGCCGGCCGCGGCGGGCCATCCAACGATACCGAAACGGCGGGCCGGCGCAACGGGCGGGCCGCATCGTCGCGATCGGTCGCGATCCGTCAGCATTCGATCGATGCCGAGCCCGCCCGCCACGTCCACCGCCACCGCCACCGCCGTTGGGCCGCCGCCCATCAACCCCGACGTCACGCTCTGGCTGCTGTCCGTGGCCCACGCCGTCAACCATGCCCAGGCCGTCATCCTGCCCCTGATCTACCTCCGGATCATCACCGAGTTCGGGGTGACCGTGTCCGAGGTCGCCTATCTCGCCGCCATCGGATCGTTCGCGAGCGGGCTCGTCCAGCTGAGCTACGCGAAGCTGACCCGGATCGTCTCGCGTCGGAAGCTGCTGGCAGCGGGCGGAATCCTGTTCGGGACGGGCTTCGCTGCCCAGGCGGCGGCGCCCGGCTTTCCCGCGTTCGCCGCGGTCAACGTCGCGTCGCGGATCGGCGGCTCGCCCCAGCACCCGGTGGGCAACGCGCTCCTGGCCGAGCAGTTCCCGGCGCACCGGCGCGGGTTCGCGATCAGCGCCCACATCAGCGGCGGCAACGTCGGGACCGTCGTCGTGGCCATCGTGGGTGCCTGGTTGATCGCGACGATCGGCTGGCGCTGGGTCGCCGTCGTGTTCGGCCTGCCGGCTGTCCTGGTCGCGCTCGCGATCCTCGTGTTCGTCCGCGAGAGCGGTGTCGATCGCACTGCGGCGGTCTCCCACGGCAGTGTCCCGGACGCGTTCCGCGCGATCCTGCGCGACTCCGACCACCGCTGGATCTACCTGACCTCGATCCTCGGCGGCGGCGGTCGCGGGCTCGGCGTCGTGAACCTCTTCGCCCTGCTCTACCTGACCGGCGTCGTCGGGCTCACCAGCCCCACGACCGACTGGATGTACGGCATCCTGATCGTGCTCTCGGTGCCGATGCCCCTGATCGCCGGCTGGCTGTCGGACCGGATCGGGCGGCGGCCGGTGATCGTCGGCGTCTATCTCGGCGGCGCAGTCGCCTTCGTCGTGTTCCTGCTGGTCGGCAGTTCGCTGGCCGGACTGTGGCTGGGGATCGTGCTCATGGGCCTGTTCAGCTTCGCCGAGTCGCCCCAACTCCAGGCGCTCCTCGCGGACATCGCCCCCGTCTCGATCCGCGACGCCTCGTTCGCTCTGTATTTCACGCTCGCATTCGGGGTCGGGTCGTTGTGGACCGCCCTGTACGGCGCGATCATCGGCTGGCTCGGCGAGCCGATCGGGCTGCCGGTGGTCTTCGGACTCATGGCCGCCTCGTTCGTCCTCGCGGCCCTGGCCGTGCTGCCGATCCGGGAACCGGCCGAGCGCGGCCAGACGAGCGCGGCGTCCGGTCCGGATTGAGCGGGCAGCCTCGGCTGGATCCTCTGGTACTATTCGCGAGCCCTGTGACAACGGGCATCCGGTCGGGGCGTGGCGCAGCTTGGTAGCGCGTATCGTTCGGGACGATAAGGTCGTGGGTTCGAATCCCGCCGCCCCGACCAACACACCGGCGCAATGACGCCGGTCGGACCATCTCAGACGGCTGTCACCCGCCGTCCGGACCGTGAGGTCAGATGCCCACCCGACGAACCAGCCCGCGTCGCACCGCGACTCGACCCAGCATCACCCATGATCGGGCTGCCGAGCCGCGCTTCGTCGACGACGGGGACGATGGTGACGATCGGGATCGCCTCGCCGCCGCCGCTCCCTGGCTGGCCCTCCTGGCGATCGTCCTCGCTGCCGGTGCCCTCGCCTTCACGCTCGCCACGCGGGGGGCCGGCGGAGGCGACCTCACGGCTTGCCGAACCTCCGCCTGGGCGGCCGTCCCCAAGGCGGACCGGCTGCCCGCGGGCTGGCAGATCGGCTCGACCGACCTCAACGCGAACGGGGTCACCGTGTCACTCGTCGGGCCGGCCCCCGAGGATCAGACGGCCCAGCCGCCCGTCGTCTACGCCAGCGTCACCTGTTATGGCGAGGCCGCCACGACCGCGCTCGAGCAGAACCGCCTGGGCGCCGAGGCGGCCGGAGCGACGATCAGCGAGCGAACCGCCAGCGGCGATGCATACGACGTCGACAACCCCTCGACGGGCTCGGTCACCACGCTCTTCCGGGTGGGCGGCCTGATCGGCCAGATCGCCGACGCCGGGACCGCCGCTCCGAGCGAGCTCGCGGCGATCGCGACCGCGCTGGCCACAGCGATGGGCGACGGCACGGCGGCCGGGACCGGCGGCATCACGCCGACCGACGGAGCGTCCGGCAGCGACGATCCGGCGGCGACGGACGATCCACTCGGCAGCGCCGAACCCGACCCGTCGGCGTTCGCGCCCGAGCTCGAGGCCGTCCTGCCGACCGACATCGGCGGCACTCCGCTGACGATCCAGAGCAACAGCGCGACCGAGATCTTCGGCGACGATCCCAGCTCGCGGGCGCTCGGCGCGCGGATCCGGGCGATCGGCGGGACGCTCGATCAGCTCCAGGTCGCCCAGGCCTACGACGACACGGGGAGCATCGTCGCCTCGATCGTCGGCTTCCGCCTGCCCGGCGCCGATGGGGCCAAGCTCCGGGCGGCCATCGTCGAGACGTGGCTATCGGCCGGCAACGACGGGGTGACGACATCCACGGTCGAGCTCGGCGGCAAGTCCCTCACGAAGATCGACTACGGCGATGACGGCACGGTCGAGTACGTGTATGGCACGGACGATCATGTGATCGTGATCGACACCTCGGACGTGGCGATCGCGACCGAGATCGCCTCGAAGCTGAAGTAGTCGCTGCGCGGTCGCCGGTTTGCACGCTCCTGCTCGGGCGACCGCGGGCCGTGGCCGACAGCGTCGAGCGCTACCCGGGCCGAGCCCGCGTCGCCGGCCGATCATGCACCGGATGGGTCAACCGACGGCTGGGCCATCGCTCGGACGACGTCTGCTGCGTTGGGTGCACGGAATGACGGGCGGAGGCGCGATTCACGTCGTCGCCGGTCTTCGCCGGCCGCCCAGCTGCCCGTTCATGCAGTCGCTGCACCAAACGCGCCCGGCGAGTGGCGCGGCACGGCAAAGATTCGGCCCCTGGTTTGACGCGGCCGCGGACGATCCTCGATTCTGCGCGCGTGACCCTCGTCCTGATCGCTGCCGGTGGCGCCGCCGGCGCCGTCGCCCGCTACCTCGTCGATGTCGCCGTGCTCGCGCGGTTCGGCGGTGCATTCCCGCTCGGAATCCTGCTCGTCAACCTGAGTGGCGCGTTCGTCCTGGGCGTGCTCGCCGCGTTGATCGTCGATCGTGGCGTCCTGCCCGCCGATCTTCGTGCGCCGCTCCTCGTGGGGTTCCTCGGTGCGTACACGACGTTCTCGACGCTGATGCTCGACAGCTGGCGGCTGATCGAGGACGGACTGCCTGCGCTTGGCGTGGTCAACCTCGTCGGCTCCGTCGTGCTCGGAGTCGTGGCCGTCGTCGGCGGCCTCTGGATCGGTCGGGCGATCGGCGGCTGACGGCATCACGTCCTGGATCGCGTGCTCCTGGAGCGCGGTCAGATCGTCGCGATCGATCGGGGCGCGTAGCGCGGGCCGAACGCTGGCGGGCGAAGCCTGCTTGCCTCGAGGAGCCGGATCACCCTGGCCCGATGGCCGCGCCACGGCTCGAGCAGCTCGACCATTCGGACATCGTTGCCGCGGATCTCGCCAGCCAGGGTGAAGGCGACGAGGTTCGGCAGGTGGAAGTCGCCGACGCTCACGGCATCGGGATCACCGAGCGCACGCAGCGCGACCTCGGCCGCGGTCCACGGCCCGATCCCGGGCAGGGCGGTCAGGCGGGCCCATGCGGCGTCGCGCGACAGGTCCACGATCTCCTCGAACCGGTTCGCGCGGTCGGCGACCCGCCGGACGAGGTCCGCTCGCCGCCGCTCGATTCCGAGCGGGTGGAACGCGTGGTACGGGATCGCGGCGATCGCGGCGGGCTCGGGCAGCAGGCGCAGCCCGAACGGACCGGGCGCCGGCTCGCCCCACTGGCGGATCAGCCCACGCAGGCCGCGCCACGCCTCGGTGCCGGTGACCTTCTGCTCGAGGATCGCCGGGATCAGCGCCTCGAGGACGGCGCCGGTCCGGCCGATCCGGATGCCGGGGTGATGGCGATCGAGGTCGGCCACGAGCGGGTGATGGGTGGGGTCGAAGCCGGATCGGTCGTCGTCGAGGCCGACGAGGGCCGGGACGGCGGCGAGCAGGCAGTCGGCGCCCGGGCCCCACGTCTCGACCGCGATCCGGTCGCCGTGCTGGATGATCTCGATCGTGGCCGGGCCGTCGGCCGTGCGCGTCGCCCGGATCACCCGGCCGGGACCGATCTGCATCATGGGGTCGCCGCTGCCGCGCTGGTGGATCGACAATGTCCGGCGCAGATCGAGCGGACGATCGAGGACGAGTTCACGGGTCGGCATTCGGCCGATTCTGCACCATCCACCCGGCTCCGCCCGCGCTGGTCACGGTGACGGACGCATCTGCCCAGGCACGTGTCCCGCGGACCGCAACAACGTGCGCCGACGCACCGTTCGTGCGGGATCCGGGGTGGGTGCCCAGATTCCGCCACGAGGGATTGTCGGCTTGTCGGGCTCGCGCAAGGCTACGCAACCCACGCGCAATGGCCGGTCCGGGCTTTGACTGGTACTTTCGGGTAGACGTGCGACGCCCCAGAGTCGTCGCGGGACTGGCGCTCATCGCCATTCTCGCCGCGGCCGCCGTCCCCGGATCCGTCGGATCCCAGGGCCCCAGCCCTGCAGCACCGGTCGATGCGACACTGTTTCAAGCAGTGGACGCGGCATCGATCGACGGGACAGCGGCGATGACCCCTTCACTCGATCCCGCGTACCGGTCAACCGGTGCGCTCAGCGATACCTCGGTCCTCCTCGATCCGAACGAGCGACCTGCTCCAGCAGGCCGCCCCGACGCGGCGAAGATCCAGCCCGACGCGCCCGTCGGGACGGTGGTCATCCCGACCTGGCATCGAGACGGCAACGTGTCGTGGTATGGCCCCGGCTTCTACGGAAAGCGAACCGCATGCGGCTTCGCGATGACGAAGTCGCTCCGTGG
>JALYPW010000368.1 GCA_030856145.1 Chloroflexota bacterium
GGGTGGTGGCGGTCGCGGGGCCGGTCGCTTGCGCCGCGGGCACCATGGCGCGCCGAGCGCGGACATCGAGGAGGACCTGCGGGATCCTGGCCACGTCCTCGAAGCTCTGACGCTCGACCTCCGCCCCGCGCAGGGCGGCCGCCGGGTGATACATCGCGAAGATGGTCGCGTCCCGGGCGCCGCTCGCCGGATCGACTGCGCCGATTGTTCCGTGTGCCTGGCTGATCCGGGCGCCCGGCATGAACCGGCCCATCGAGTGCCGGCCGAGGGTGACGATCAGGGCCGGGTCGAGGATCTCGAGCTGGCCCTTCAGGTACGGCGCGCAGGCGGCGACCTCGTCTGGCTCCGGGTCGCGGTTGTCGGGCGGCCGGCACTTGACCACGTTGGTGATGAACACGTCCTCGCGCCGCCACTCGATCGAGCCGAGAAGCTTGACGAGCAGGTCGCCGGCCCGGCCGATGAACGGCCGGCCAAGGCGATCCTCGTTGGCCCCGGGCGCCTCGCCGACGAGCACAACCTCGGTGTCGGGGCTGCCCTCCCCCGGGACGGCGTTCGTCCGTCCCTCGGCGAGCCGGCAGCGGGTGCAGCTCCGGACCTCCGACGCGATGACCTCCAGCGCCGCGCGGCGCTCGGCGTCGGTCACGCCGGGGCCCCGATCGCGGTCCCCTCCGCGCGATACGGCGTCGCACCACGGGCTGCGGCCGACCGGGTCCAGCCCCGGGCGATGAGAACCTCCGCGATCTGGACGGCATTGGTCGCGGCGCCCTTGCGCAGGTTGTCGCTGACGACCCAGAAGGCGAGGCCCCGATCGCCGTCGATCGACGGATCCTGGCGGATTCGGCCGACAAAGATGTCGTCGGACCCGGCGGCCTCGGTCGCGAGCGGGTAGGTCGAGGTGGATGGATCGTCCTGGACCACGACCCCGTCGACCGCCGCGAACAGCTGGCGGGCCTGGTCGGGGGTGATCGCTGTGCGGGTTTCCACGTGGACCGCCTCGGAGTGGGCGACAAAGACCGGGACCCGGACGGCGGTGCACGAGACGCGGAGCTCCGGGAGGTGGAGGATCTTGCGGCTTTCGCTGACGACCTTCCACTCCTCCTTCGTGTACCCGTTCGGCAGGAAGACGTCGACCTGGGGCAGGGCGTTGAAGGCGATCTGGTGGGGATACACGCTGACGTCCTTGGTCTCGCCGGCGACGTGGGCCCGAACCTGGCCCTCGAGCTCGCGGATCGCAGCTCCGCCGGTGCCGGACACGGCCTGGTAGGTATCGACGATCACCCGTTCGAGCCCGACCGCGTCGCGCAGGGCCATGAGCGGCGGGACGAGCTGCATCGTGGAGCAGTTCGGGTTGGCGATGATCCCGGGGTGGCCCTCGAGATCGTCGGGGTTGACCTGGCTGACGACCAGCGGGATCGAGTCGTCCATGCGCCAGGCCGACGAGTTGTCGATGACCGTCGCACCGCGTGCGGCCGCGAGCGGAGCCAGGTCGCGCGACGGATCCCCGCCGGCCGAGAACAGCGCGATGTCGACGCCCTCGAATGCCTCGGCGGACGCGAGCTGCACCTCGTGGTCGCGTCCTTCGATCGAGACCGTCCGACCGGCCGATCTCTCGGACGCGAGGAGGCGCAGCTCCCCGATCGGGAAGCCTCGTTCGAGGAGGACCTGGATCATCGTCCGCCCGACGACGCCGGTGGCGCCGACGACCGCGACGGTGAAGGATGGGCGTGTCATGACGGGCATGGCTCCGCTATTCACGGTCGCTGGCTGGGCACGCCGGGAGTATAGCAGCGCCCATGTCCCGCCTCTCGAGCCGGTCCCACGCTCGAGGCCCGGCGCTCGAGGCCCGGCGCTCGGTGTGCGTTCCCGGTCGCCGATGGTGCATCGCGCGCATGAACGAGCGGTTGGCGACGCCACCAGCCGTCCGTTGGCGGGCTAAACGCACGAAACAGCGGCTGGGGGCGTGGCCAGGCGTCCTTTGGTGCACCGAGGCGCAAGAACGAGCGGTTGGCGACGCCACCAGCCGTCCGTTGGCGCGCTGCACGCATGACCAGCGTTTGGCCACGCCACCAGCCGTCCGTTGCCGCTGGACGCGCGAACCCGGCGCCGGACGACCGCCGGAATCGGAAGAGCCGACCCGTCGGTCGGCTCTTCGCGGTTCTTCGGGAAGAAGCTACTCAGCTCCCCACAGGCTCCTTGGCCAGGTGTCGCTGCATCGCCGCCTTGCGGGACAGGTTGACCCGGCCCTGGCGGTCGACTTCCATCACGACGACCATCACCTCGTCGCCGACGGACACGACGTCCTCGACGGTCGGGACGTGGTAGTCGGCCAGCTCGCCGATCCGGACGAGGCCTTCCTTGCCCGGCAGGATCTCGACGAACGCGCCGAAGCCCATGATCCGGGTGACCTTGCCGAGGTACAGAGCGCCGACTTCGACGTCCTTGGTCAGGCTCTCGATCCACTGGATCGCCTTGCGGGCGTTGTCGCCGGAGACCGCCGCGATCTCGACGGTGCCGTCGTCCTCGACATTGATCTCGGTCGACGTCTCTTCCTGGATCTTGCGGATCATCGATCCGCCCTTGCCGATGATCTCGCGGATCTTCTCCGGGTTGATCTTGATCGTGGTGATGCGCGGCGCGAAGTCGCTCATCTCGCCACGGGCCTCGGGCATGACCTCGGTCATCTTGTCGAGGATCTCGAGCCGGGCCGCCAGGGCCTGCTTGAGCCCGTCGCGGATGATCGCCTCGTTGATCCCCTGGACCTTGATGTCCATCTGGAGAGCGGTGATCCCGTCCCGGGTGCCGGTGACCTTGAAGTCCATGTCGCCGACCGAGTCCTCCTTGCCGAGGATGTCGGTCAGGACGACGAACCGGCCGTCAGGCTCGCTGATCAGGCCCATCGCCGCACCGGCGACCGGGGCCGAGATCGGCACGCCGGCGTCCATCAGGGCAAGGGTCGACCCGCAGGTCGAGGCCATCGACGTCGAACCGTTCGACGACATGCACTCGGACACGAGGCGGATGACGTACGGGAATTCCTCGGTCGTCGGGAGGACCGGGATGAGCGCCCGCTCGGCCAGGTTGCCGTGACCGATGTCACGACGGCTCGGGCCGCGCATCGGCTTGTTCTCACCGGTGCTGTAGGGCGGAAAGTTGTAGTGGTGGATGTAGCGCTTCTCGGTCTTGGGGCTGATCGTGTCGATCCGCTGGACGTCCGAGGACGAACCGAGCGTCGCGATCGTCAGGACCTGCGTCTCGCCGCGGGTGAAGAGACCCGAGCCGTGAGCGCGCGGCAGGATGCCGACGTCGACCGAGATCTGGCGGAGTTCCGTCGTGCCCCGGCCGTCCATCCGGATGCCCTCGTCGAGGGCCAGCGTCCGGCACGTCTTCTTGTAGACGAGGCTCCACAGGTTCTTGCTCAGGCGGGCCTTGCGGCGGGCCGCCTCGAGCTTGGTCTTGGCCTCGTCCTTCGAGGAACGATTGGCCCGGACCGCGTCCGAGATCTCGCTCTTGGCGCTCGCGATCCGGCCCGGCAGGTCGGTGGCGAAGCGGAGCAGGAGGTTGGCGGTGGCCTCGGCGTCCGGCAGGGCCCGATGGCTCTGGGTCAGGTCGATGCCGAAGAAGCTCGCCAGGGTGTCCAGCTTGTAGTTCTGGAGGTCCGGGTAGCCCTCGCGGGCGATCGACAGGGTGTCGAGGTAGCGGCCCTGGTCGTAGCGGGCCGCGCCCGCCTCCTCGAGGAAGCCGAGGTCGAAGATCACGTTGTGACCGACGACGACCGCGTCACCGATGAAGTCGACGGCCTGCTTCGCGGCGTCGGCCGCGGACGGAGCCTTGGCGACGTCCTTGTCGGTGATCCCGTGCATCTGGTTGCCGAGGATCGGCTGCGACGGCTTGACGAACGTCGACCAGCGGTCGCTGATCTTGCCGCCCTTGACTTTGACGACGCCGATCTCGAGGAGGTCCGACATCTTGGGGTCTGTGCCGGTCGTCTCGACGTCGACGATCGCGAACTCGCGCTTGGCGTCGACGGCGGTCACGAACTCGAGGACCGAGCCGGTGCCGGGCTCGAGGTACGGCGTGCGCTTGGGCTTGCCGACGGCCTCGCGGAGCTGCTCCTGGATGTCGATGAGCGGCTGGAGGGCGCGGTGGCCGAACAGGATCGCCTCGGCCATGACGTCTTCGGACAGGAGCTTGACGCCCGCCTCGACCATCATGATCGCGTCGCGGGTGCCGGAGACGATCAGGTCGAGCTCCGAGTCGGCAAGCTCACTGAACGTCGGGTTGACGACGAACTCGCCGCCGATCCGGCCGATCCGGACCGCGCCGACGGGGCCGGCGAACGGGATCTCGCTGATCGTCAGGGCAGCCGACGCGGCGATCGTGCCGAGGACGTCGGGCTCGTTCTCCTGATCCGTCGAGAGGACAGTGATGACGAGCTGGATGTCGTCCTTGTAGCCCTCGGGGAAGAGCGGCCGGATCGGGCGGTCGGTCAGGCGGGCCGCTAGTGTGGCCGCCTCCGAGGCGCGCGCCTCACGCTTGATGAAGCCGCCCGGAATCTTGCCTGCGGCGTACATCCGCTCCTCGAACTCGACCGTCAACGGGAAGAAGTCGAGGCCGGGGCGGGGGTCGGACCGGTTCGCGGTCCCGAGGATGAAGGTGTCGCCGTAGCGGACGGTGACGGCGCCGCCGGCGAGTCGGGCGAGCTTGCCCGTTTCGATGGTCAGGGTCTTGCCACCGAGCTGTGTCTCGAATGTCTGAGACAAGGGAATGTTCCTCCTTGGTCGTGGAGGAGGGTGCGACCTGTGGGCAGGTCAGCCGTCTCTGCGTGACTGAACGTCGGATGCGAACGGACCCCGGATGTCCCGGGGTCCCGTGCGGGTGACGCTAGCGGCGGAGTCCGAGCCGTCCGATGACGGTGCGGTAGCGCGTGTTGTCCTTCTTGATCAGATAGGCAAGAAGACGACGGCGCTGGCCGACGAGCTTGAGGAGGCCGCGACGCGAATGGTTGTCCTTGGGGAAGCTGCGGAGATGGTCGGTCAGGCTCCGGATCCGCTCGGTGATGAGCGCGACCTGGACCTCCGGCGAACCGGTGTCACCTTCCTTGGTGGCAAACCCGGTCATGATCTCCTGCTTCTGTTCCCGCGCGAGCGGCACTCGTTCCTCCGAACACGAATTCTGTGTTGGTCTGTTCTTCTTTGACCGGCGAACGGTAGCACGGGTCCCGTCGCGCGGGCAAACGACCGGTCGGATCCGCGCCGGGGCGGATGCCCGCGGGGCGGACTGATCCACCCGGCGGATCAGATCCCCACGAACGAGCACGGTCGAATGTCAGGATCGGGCCGATTCCGCGTGATCTGCAACTCGATCACGCTCGTTCGTCGCAGATTGATGCTCGCCGGGGATCAAGACCGTGGATCGGGACGCGGGGACCGGGATGAGGACCCGGGGATTGGAACCCCGGGTCGCCTCAGTCGATCCTGGCGGCGAGCTCGATCCGGATCGACGACGCGGCGGCGGCATCCGAGACGGTGACGGACCCGGGCCCCGGGCCAATGGCAAGGCTCGCGACGCGCCCATCCGGGCCGATCGCCCGGTACCTGCCCGGTGGCGGCAGGGCGACCGGCATCGGGAACGCCATCCGGCCGTCGTCGCCGATCGCGCCGGCCATCGCGTACGGGCGACCGAGGAGCTGCTCGGCCGTGGCCAGATCGCCGGCGCTGATGGCCGCCCGGATGTCCGACGAGCGCACCTCGCGTCCGTCAAGGGCGAACGGCGGGACGACCACGACCTCGAATCCGTCCTGATCGCCGAGCTCCGCGACCGCCGCCGGAGTGCCCGCCCGCTCGTGACCGAACGCAGCGTCCGGCGTCATCACGATTCCGACGAGCGGACATCGATCGAGGATGCCATGGATGAAGGCGTCGTACGTGGTCCGGCGCAGGGCGTCATCGAAGTGCTCGACCACGACGACGGCGATACCGGCCGCGGCCAGGCGCTCGAGGCGCTCGGCCGGGTCCATCAGCAACGGCGGGGCGTGGCCGAGCAGGACGGCGTCGGGATGGGCATCGAACGTGATCACCGCGGGTCGCGCGGCGCGGGCACCCGCCTCGCGGACGAGGTGCTCGAGCAGCCAGGTGTGACCGAGGTGGAGGCCGTCGAACACGCCGACGGCAACGAGCAGGGGCCCGTCGGCCGCGTTGAGCCCGGCGCGTCCCATGACCTGCCGCATCGGCGGGGTCAGGCCGGGGCTTCGACGCCGGACGGGGCGTCCATCAGGACCTTGTCGGGGGCGAGCTTGGTCCCGACCAGCCGGGCGATCGCGAGGAGGCGCCTGTCCGCGTCGACGAGGCGGATGGGCTGATCCGCCGGCAGCGGCTCGGTGCCGCTCGGGACGCCGATCGCCTGGCCACGGCCGAGGGCGAGGAACAGCCCATCCGGAATCGTGACGGTTGGCAGGTCGAGCCCGGCGTCGACAGGCAGGAGGGTCGCGACGATCGCCTCGGGACCGTCGGCGGCGGCCGCCCGGATCGTGTCGAGGTCGTGGGCCATCTCGAGGGTGAACGGGCCGCTCGCCGTCCGGGTCAGCGCTCCGAGATAGGCCGCCGATCCGACCGCCTCGCCGAGGTCGCGGGCGAGCGATCGGACGTACGTCCCGGCCGAGCACTCGACATCGACCACGGCCACCGGCTCGTCTGGCGTCGCCTCGTCCCACGTGACGAGGTCGAGGGCGTGGATCGTGACCGAGCGCAGCGCGAGCTCGACCGTCTGCCCCGCCCGGGCCATCGCGTAGGCCCGACGGCCTGCGACCTTGATCGCGCTGAACGCCGGAGGTCGCTGCTCGATCGGGCCGCGGAAGGCGTCGATCGCGGCTTCGACCGCGGCCCGATCGGGCGCCGGACCGGCGGACGGCGTCAACGCGCCCTCCAGGTCGTCCGTCGTCGATGACGCGCCGAAGCAGACCGTCGCTCGATAGCGCTTGCGGTCGCCGAGGTGGTATTCGACGAGCCGGGTCGCCTTGCCGAGGAAGATCGGCAGGACCCCGCCCGCGAACGGATCGAGCGTCCCACCATGGCCGACCCGCTTCGTCGCGGCCAGCCGCCGGATCAGCCCGACGACGTCATGCGACGTCGGCCCGACCGGCTTCGCGACGACGAGGATGCCGTCGAGGCTCATCGACCGGCGCCGCTCAGCGGGCGACCGCGCCGGCCAGCGCGTCCGCCTCAGCCAGGACTGCCTGACGCGCGTCCGCGACCGGCAGGTTGATCGTCGCCCCGGCGGCGCGGGCGTGGCCGCCGCCGCCGAAG
>JALYPW010000373.1 GCA_030856145.1 Chloroflexota bacterium
CCCGATCCGGCGACCGCCCGATGGCTCGATCGCTTCCCGACCCGAGGATGACCCTCGTCGGTGGCGAGCGGGTCGCCACCACGGACCAAGCGGGAGCAGGACCGATGAACCGACAGCAGCGACGCGAACACTTCGAACGACTGTGTGCGATGCGCGACGACTACGACCGGCGCGGACGCGAGGATTCGACCAGCTCGATCTCGATCGAGACGATGATCCACTGGGCATCCAGACGGCTCGAGCGGCCCCGTGCGCCACTCCTCATCGAGCGGCCGGACGGCACGGTGGCCTGATCGACGCTCGTCCACCCCCGGCGCAGACGATGCAAGCTCCCGGCCACGCCGGCCGGCGCGGTTACTCGGCGCGGTTCCGGATCAGGCGCCCCCGGCGCGAGATCGCGTGGGTGGCCAGGGCGGCGACGCCCATCGCGATCAGCGCTCGCTCGGCCGTCGGCATCGGCCGGATCGCCGACAGGAACTGGTCCGCCCGCGCCCGATCGACGACGCGCAGGATGGCCGCACCCCGCTGAGTCAGGACGAGCGTCCGCTGGCGACGATCCTCGGCCTCGACGCGGCGTTCCACGAGCCGCCGACGGACCAGCCCGTCCACGAGCCGGCTCGTGGCCGACGGGGAGCGGTTGATCGCTTCCGCGAGGTCGCCGATCGTCATCGTCCCCGAGTCGGCGAGGACATACAGCGCTGCAAGCTGGGTGAACCCCAGGCGCATCTCGCCGAGCTGCGATGCGAACCCGATGACGAGCTCGCGCCAGAGCGCCCGACCCATCGCGACCCGTTCGGAGATCTGCCGGACGTTCGTGATCCGGGTGCCGGCCGCGAGGACGGTGGCGGACAGGTCGGCCTCGAATCGCCGGGCGATCGTCCGGGCCGGCGGCGTCCGGACGCGCCGCACCGGCGGTCGGGATTCAATGCTTCCGTCGCTTGCCTGGCTCATCGGGCGGAGTATGGACCGAACGGGGAACATCCGTGCACTCGCGCACAGGCCGGGCCGTGTGACGACGATTGTGCGGGCTACCCTGAGCACGATGACCACGACTGCCTTCGTCTTTCCGGGACAGGGCTCGCAGTCGGTCGGCATGGGACGCGCACTCGCTTCGGCCTCGCCGGCTGCGGCTGCCATCTTCGCTGCCGCCGACGCGGCTCTCGGTGAACCGATCAGCGCCCTCGCCTTCGATGGCCCGGCCGATGCCCTGGACCGGACCGAGAACGCCCAGCCGGCGATCCTCGCAACCTCGATCGCCTACCTCGCCGCGATCCGTGAGCGCTGGGCGAGCCTCGAGATCACGGAGCCGGCCGTCGCGTTCGCAGCGGGCCACTCGATGGGCCAGTACTCCGCCCTCGTCGCCGCCGAGGTCATCTCGCTCGACGATGGGGTCCGCCTCGTTCGCGAGCGCGGTCGCCTGATGCAGGCGTCCGGGGCCGGTCGTGACGGCGCGATGGCCGCAATCCTCGGTCTCGACGACGCCGCCCTGCCGGCCCTCGTCGAGCGTGCCTCGGCCCACGGCGTCTTCGGCCTCGCCAACCGCAACGCTCCGGGCCAGGTCGTCGTGTCCGGCGAGCGGACCGCAATCGAGGCCGCGGCGGAGATCGCGAAGGAACTCGGCGCTCGCAAGGCGATCGTCCTGCCGGTCTCGGTCGCGGCCCACTCACCGCTCATGGCCGAGGCCGCCGAAGGCATGCGCCGGGTCCTCGACGGCGTCGCATTCCGTGACCCCGTGCTCCCCCTCCTCGCCAACGCCGACGCCCGGTTGATCACGACCGCGGCCGGCGCCCGCGCCGAGCTCGTCGATCACCTCACCGCTGGCGTCGACTGGGTCGGCGCGGTGGAGTGGATGACCGCCGCCGGCGTCGACACGTTCCTCGAGGTCGGCCCGGGACGCGTCCTGACCGGCTTGATCAAGCGGATCGCCCCGGACGCGGTGGCGCTTCCACTCGACGACACCGCCGCCCCCGATCGTCTCGCCGTTCCGTTCGCGACCGTCACCACCGCCTGAACGGACCCAGAAAGGACTCACTCAGTTTGCGCAACGCCGACTACGACCGCCGCGTCGTCGTCACCGGCCTCGGTGTCGTCAGCCCCGTGGGCAACGACGTCAAGACCGCCTGGGACAACCTCGTCCGGGGCCAGTCCGGTCTCGCCGAGATCACCCGCTTCCCGGTCGATCGCTACGAGGCCAAGGCTGCCGGCGAGGTCCGCGACTTCGACGCGACCGAGTGGATGGACCCCAAGGCCGTCCGCCGGAGCGAGAGCTCGATGCACTTCGGGGTGGCCGCCGGCAAGCAGGCCCTCCACGACTCGGGGTTCGAGATCACCGACGAGAACCGCGAGGACGTCGGGGTCGTGTTCGGCTCCGGTGCGGGCGGCCAGAACCTGATGATCGACGCGTACGTGAACCTCCACGGCAAGGGTCCCCGCAGCGTCTCACCGACGTTCATCGCGAACGCCCTCGTCGATTCGGCGTCGGGCATGCTCGCGATCGAGACCGGTGCGATCGGCCACAACATCTGCATCGTGTCGGCCTGCGCGACCGGGACCCACAACGTGGCCGAGGGCGCCGAGGCAATCCGGCGCGGCGACTGCATCGCAGTCATCTCCGGCTCGACCGAGGCGCCGCTCCTCGAGACGGCTCACGCCGGCTTCACGAACATGCGCGGGATGGGGATGCCCCGGCCGGGCGAGCCGCTCCAGACGGTGTCGCGGCCGTTCGACAAGACGCGCGACGGGTTCGTCCTCGGCGAGGGCGCCGGCGGGCTGTTCCTCGAGGACCTCGAGCTGGCCAAGGCCCGCGGCGCGAAGGTCTACGCCGAGGTCGTCGGGTACGGCTCGGCGGCCGACGGTTGGGACATGATCCAGCCGATCGCGGGCGGGACGGGCTCTGCCCGGGCGATGAAGATGGCCCTCCAGCGGCGCGGCGTGCCGGCCGACGAGGTCGACATGATCAACCCTCACGGGACGTCGACGCCGCTTGGCGACCAACGCGAGGCCGAGGCGATCTGGACGGTGTTCGGCGACCGGGCGGCGGGTGATCGGCATTCGCTCGCGATCAGTGCCACAAAGTCGATGACCGGCCACATGATGGGCGCCGCTGGCTCATTCGAGGCATTCGCGACCGTGATGTCGGTCGCCGAGCAGTGCATCCCGCCGACGATCAACTATCGCGACGCCGATCCCGATTGCGACCTGTGGGTCGTGACCGAGGCCACGCCCCACAAGATCCGGTACGCCCTGAGCAACAACATCGGGCTGGGCGGCCACAACGGAGCGGTCATCTTCAAGCGTTATGAGGGCGACTGACGGCCGTCGCGCCTCGCGGCCGATCGCGGCGTTGCCGACTGCGCTCCTCGCTCAGCATCTGTCCTCGGG
>JALYPW010000379.1 GCA_030856145.1 Chloroflexota bacterium
GCCCGGACCAGCTCGCTGCGGTGGGGCGCGCTCCAGCCATTCGCGAGAGCCCCAACGATCGCGTCGAGGTTCAGTCCGGCAGCCAGCCCGGCGGCCGCTCCGGCGAGTGCGTTGTGGACCGCGAGCCGGCCCAGGGCCGGGATCCGGACCGGTCGGTGTCCGCCGGCCGCGGCAAGCTCGAAGCTCATCCCGTCGGGCCCGCGCGACACCACGGAGACGGCCCGGACGTCGGCGTCGTCCGCGAACCCGTAGGTCATCGAGCGGGCGCGCGTTCGGCTGCTCATGGCCCGCACCCGCTCATCGTC
Organism: Chloroflexota bacterium; assembly: GCA_030856145.1. Lineage (GTDB taxonomy): Bacteria > Chloroflexota > Limnocylindria > Limnocylindrales > CSP1-4 > CF-46. Next base: position 306 of record JALYPW010000379.1, read on the forward strand.
CGCGTTGAGGATCGCGACGCCGTCCTCGGGCAGCGCCTCGATCAGCTCGCCCTTGGCCTGCTCGACCGCCTCGATCGTCCCGATCCGCGACAGGTGGACCGGCTGGACTGCGGTCACGATCCCGAACTCCGGACGCCCGATCCGGGCCAGCTCGGCGATCTCGCCGCCGACGTACATGCCCATCTCGAGGACCGCCGCGCGATGCTCGGCGCGCAGGCGGAGGACCGTCAATGGCAGGCCGATCTCGTTGTTCAGGTTGCCCTCGTTGCGGAGCGTCGGCATCGCCGAGCCCAGGACCGTCGCGACCGCCTCCTTCGTCGAGGTCTTGGCGATCGAGCCGGTGATCCCGACCACGAGCGGGTCGAAACGGGCGCGCCAGGCCGTCGCGACCGCCTGCAGGGCACGCAGCGGATCGGCGACCCGCACGACAGTCGCATCCCGGCCGGCGAGGATCGCGTCGTCGACCGGCCGCGAGACGAGCACGGCGGCGGCGCCGGCATCGAGGGCGGCCGCGATGAACGCGTGGCCGTCGGTCCGCTCCCCCGGCAGGGCGACGAACAGGTTGCCCGGCTCGACCGACCGAGAATCCACCGCGGCGCCGAGGATCGGCCGGTCGGATCGGCTGCCGAACAGGCCGTCAACGAGGGCGACGAGCTCGTCGGCGGTCAGCCCGGCGTCAGCATCGGCGGGCGCACGGCAATCGGTCACGAGGGTCATTGTCGCATCGGTCCCGATCACCGGTCGGTGGTCGTGGCGTCGGCCGGCGGACGGTCGTCCAGGATGTCGGGCGTGGTGATCGCGTCATGGGCGATCCGCGCGAACAGCTCGAAGGACATCACCGGCATCTCGAGCTGGCCGGGCTTGGCGACGGTCGGCTTGCCCTCCTCGATCCGGATGGCGATCACGAGATCCGGGCGACCGGCCTGGCGGGCGACGTAGCCGATGAACGAATAGTTGAAGATGTTGACCTTCCAGCCGCCCCGCCCGCCATTGGCCTTCGGGTTCCAGATCTGGGCCGTTCCGGTCTTGCCGCCGACCTCATAGCCCTTGATCAGCGTCCGGTCGGCGTAGAACGGGACCGCGGCGACGACGTGCTTCATCATCCCGGTGAGCGTCCGCGACAAGCTGGCGCTGATCACCTGCTCGCCCACGACGATCTCGCGCTCGACCGTCCCGACCGCCTTCACGACGTGGGGCTGGATCCGCAGACCGCCATTGAGCATCGTCGAGTAGGCCGTGGCCAGCTGGATCGGGGTCACGGCGACTCCCTGGCCGAACGCGCCGTTGGCGAGGTCGATCTGGCGCCAGGCGCGGCGCGCCGGATCGTGGACGATGCCCTTCGCCTCGGCGCCGAGATCGACGCCGGTCAGCGTGCCGAACCCGAATCGCTGCCACGTCCGGTGCAGGATCGTCGAGGCGGCCGTGAGGTTCTTGTCGAGCCCGAGGGCGGCCTTCGCGAACACGACGTTGCGTGACCAGGCCAGGCCGTCCTCGAAGGTCATCCAGCCCATGGCCTTCCGATCGGCGTCGTCGATCCGGGTCCGCCCGCCGTCGAGCTTGAGCGTTCCCGTGTCGTTGATCTTCGTCTTGATCGTGACCTTCTTGCTCTCGAGGGCGGCGACCGTGGTCAGCATCTTGAACACGGAGCCCGGCTCGTATGCGGCGCTGACCACCGGGTCGATGAAGCGCGTCGGATCCGTGGCCGCGATCGCGGCATAGTCGTTGCCGTCATACGAGGGGTAGCTGGCCTCGGCGAGGACCTCGCCGTTGTACGGGTTCATGACGACCGCCGAGACCGACTTCGCCTTGTCGGCGGCCCACGCGGCCAGGACCTCCTGCTCGACGGCCAGCTGCAGCCCGGCGTCGATCGTCAGGCGCAGGTCTTCGCCCGGCGATCCAGGCTCCTTGACGACCGCGCTGTCCGGAATCATCCGGGCCGCGATGTCGCGCTGGGCCTGGACGACCTTCGGGCGGCCGGCGAGCTGGTCCTGGTAATACTGCTCGACGCCGTACTGGCCGACGCCCTCGCGATTCACGAAGCCGAGGACCTTGGCCGCCAGGGTCGTGTTCGGACCGCCGCCGGGCTGGGGATAGACGCGGACCGGCTCGGGCTCGAGGGCGACGGCCTGGATCTCCTTGGTGTCGATCGCCGCCCGGATCCGGGCGGCGGTGGCCGTGTCGAGGGCCCGGGCAAGGACGACGTACTTTCGCTCGGACGTCGCCCGGGCGATCAATTGGTCGGCATCCTCGCCGCTCAGGCCGAGGATCCCGACCAGGGCGTCGGCGACTTCCTGGCGGCGGCCAGCCGTGATCTGGGATGGGGTCGCGATCAGGCGCTCGCGCTCGATCGTCGTGGCCAGCACGACGACGCCCGAGCGGTCGTAGATGTCGCCGCGCCGGCTCGGGGTCTGCTCCCGGAAGGTCGTCTGCTGGAACGCCTCGTCGGCGAGGCGATCGCGCTGGCCGATCTGCCAGTAGGCAAGGCGTGCGAACAGGGCCGAGCCGACCACGGCGAACGCGACGAGCAGGAAGAGGGCGCGGCGGCGCGAATCGGTTCGACCCATCAGCTCGTTCGGCCGATCAGCGGCCGACGACGATCGGCGTCGACAGCTGGGTCAGGCCGGAATCGATAGCCAGCTTGCGAACGGCCGGCTCCTGGCCGAGTCGATTGAGGTCGGTCATCAGCTCCTGCTTGCGGATGAGCAGCTCGTCGCGCTCCGCGGCGAGCCGTGACAGGTCGTAGCCCGTCGCCGAGACACGGACGGTCTGGGCCAGCGAGAAGAACGCGAGCAGGAAGGTCAGGACGATCCCGCCGAGGATGATCGGCATGCGGCTCGTCTGGCGTCGGGCACGGACAGCGCCGCGGACGCGCCGGCGCGGCAGGGTCGGCGGGTCGACGACGCGCGAGCGCTGGGGCAGGAGCGAGGAGCGAGGGCGGGCACCCGAGTAGACCGCCATCTACTCCCCGATCGCGAAACGGATGCGCGGCGCGCGGGGGTCGTGGAAGGCGAGCGGATCGGTCTGCGAGGAGGCGCCGAAGCCGTCGAGGTCGATCTCCTCGGACACCTGCCCCTGGCGGCGGTTGCCCTCGCGCTCGTGCAGCTCGTGCTGACGACGACCGTACGACCGGCGGCGGCTGGACTGGTGTCGCTTGCTCACGGTGACTCCTCCTCTCTTCGGGGACCGATGGATGGGGGGGGCGGCTCAGGCGGCGAGGCGTTCGGCGGCCCGCAGGCGGGCGCTCCGGGCGCGGGGATTGGCGGCGATTTCGTCGGCCGTCGGGGTCAGCGACGGACGGGTCACGAGACGGAGACGCGGGTTCTTGCCGCAGACGCAGACCGGGACCTCGGGCGGGCAGACGCAGCCGCGTCGCTCCGAGGCGAAGAAGCGCTTGACGATCCGGTCCTCGAGCGAGTGGTAGCTCAGGACGACGATCCGACCGCCCGGCCGGAGCAGGTCGATCGCTGCGGACAGCGCGTCCTGGAGCGCGTCGAGCTCTGCGTTGACGGCAATCCGGAGGGCCTGGAAGACACGGGTCGCGGGATGGATCCGGCGGGACCGCGGACTCCGCGGATTGGCCGGAGCGACCCGCTCGATCAGGGCGGCGAGCTCCTCGGCGGTCGACACAGGAGCGGTCGCCCGGGCGGCCACGATCGCGTTCGCGATCCGGTTCGCCTGGGGCTCCTCGCCGTAGCGCTTGAAGAGGGCCGACAGCTCCATCCGGTCGAGCGTCGCGAGGAGCTCGGCGGCCGGGACGCCGCGAGTCGTGTCGAAGCGCATGTCGAGCGGCCCGCCGGCCCGGAAGCCGAAGCCGCGCTCGACGTCGACGAGCTGGAAGCTGGACAGGCCGAGGTCCAGGAGCATCCCGTCGACCGCTCCGAAGCCGGCTGCCGGCGCGACGGCGCTGAGCTCCCGGAAGTTGGCCTGGCGGAGGACGAGCCGGTCGCCGAAGCGGGGCCGGAGGCGATCGTCGACTCTGGCGATGGCAGCCACATCGGCATCGAGACCGAGGAGGCGGCCATCCGGGTCGGTCGCCTCCAGGATCCGCTCGGTGTGCCCACCGCCGCCGACCGTGGCGTCAATCTGAAGGCTGCCGGGAGCAGGCGAGAGCATCGACATGACCTCCTCCACCAGCACCGGCAGGTGCTCTTCCTTCATCTCTCCTCCAACCGTTGACGACGGATCCCGAGCGGATCCTGGAAAGCGCATGTGGTGCGTCCAGCGGGCGATGTGCCCGGGGGAACGGTCTCGCCTAGATCCCGAGGCCCTCGATCGCCTCGGCCAGTGCGGCCGGGTCCTCGAGCTCGCGGCGGTAGGCCTCCCACGTGTCGGGAGCCCAGATCTCGGCGTGATCGCGAGAGCCGACGACGACGGCCTCGGAGGCGAGTCCGGCCATGTCGCGGAGATAGCCCGGAACGAGGACTCGGCCCTGGCCGTCGAGGGTCGTCTCCGAGGCGCCGGCGAAGATGAAGCGCGAGAAGCGGCGGGCGTTGGCGTCGGTGATCGGTAGCTGGGCGACCTTCTCGGCGAGTGCGTCCCAGCCGGCCTTCGTGTGGATCGCCAGGCAGGAATCGAGCCACCGCGAGACGACGAGACCCGCGTCCAGCTGGGCGCGGAATCGCGAGGGGACGGCGAGCCGTCCCTTGTCGTCCACCGAGTGCCGGTACTCGCCGGTGAACACCTGTCGGGCTTCCCCACTAACGGGTTCGATGCCTGGCTGTGGCGTGCGTCGTGGCGCGGTGGTGATGCTGTGTGTCCCCACTTTGGGCCACTTCACACCACTTCAGGCCATCATAGCGTGCAGGGACGGCCCGTCAATGGTCAAATCGCATGACAGTTCGGCTCGCCCGCGCCTCGGCATGTGGCGCGGTCCATGCGCCGGGCCAGCGGCCGGCGCATGCCCCGACGCCGTTCATGCACCGGGTGCGGCTAACGACGGCCGGAGTGCGATTCGCTCGTCATCTCATGCGCCCGGTGCGCCAGATGACGGCTGAATTGCACGATCCGGCATGAATCCACGTGCCCGGGCGTCGTTTGCCGCGGTGGACGCATGACGGCCGCCGGGTCGCCTCCGCCCGCGCCTCGGCCGGCGGGGCGGTGCAGCACTCTGGGGGCCGCCGCACGGGTCACTCGTCCGGGCGACGAGCGCGACAGCTAGCGGGTCGGGGTCGGGATCCGGAGGCGGTACCCGGGTCGGACGTTGGTCGGGTCACCCAGGTCGGGGTTCATCGTAAGGACGCGCTCGTACGACACACCGAAGTAGTTCGCGATGCTCCGCAGGTTGTCACCGGAGCGGATCACGTAGATCCAGCAATCCGACACGTTGGGACACCGGGTCAGCAGAGCGTAGCGGTCGCTCGAGGGAACGGGTCTGGCAGTCCGCGTCGGGGTCGGAGTCGGAGTCGAGGTCGGGGTCGGCGTGACGGCCGGAGTGGCCGCGGCCGTCGCCGTCGGCGCCGCCGTCGGCTCGGGGGTCGGGCTCAGGCTCGGCGGGGCGGTGACACCCGGCGATGGAGTCGCGTCCGGCGTCGGGCTCGGTGAAGCACTCGGGGCGACCGCCACGAGCGACGGCTGGGGCGACCGGAGCGGCAGATCGAAGCCGCCGCGAACGACGAGGAACCCGAACGAAGCGGCGAGAGCAGCCACGAGGACGATCGACGCGCCGATCACGGCCGGCGAGATCGGTTCGCGGACGGGCTTCGGCGCCGCCGCACCCGCCAGGAGAAGGCCGCGCAGGTAGCGCGGACAGTTGACGTGGGCAGCGGTCAGGCAGACCAGCTCCTGCTGGCGGCTCGACTGGGGCACTGGTTCGACCATCGCCACGCAGCGGTTCGCGGGATCGACGACCAGACCCGGATCCAGCGCACCGTCCTCGGCCTCGCGCAACAGGAATCGACAGCTCGGCCGGATGATCGAGGGGTCGTGCGCCCGGGCGGAACGGAACGGGCCGGCCATCGACGTGGCCCGCCGGCCGCCCAAGGCGGCGCCTTCCTCGACGTCCTCCACGGGCCCTCCGCGCTCGACCGACATGGACGGCGCGGAGTCTAGTACGTTTGGCGTGTTGCCGTGGCGCTCATCACGGTGGTACATTCCGCCGCCAGGTCGAGCCCGCGATCGCTTCGCCCCCCACGAGGCACACCAGCCCGATGGCCCTCCAGCTCCCGACCGTCGCCAGCGAGCCCGATCCGTACCGGCTCGCGCCGTCGCGGATCAAGCGCTGCACCTTTCGCCGCCTCATCCAGATCGAGAGCGGCCCGGCGCGCCTGTTCGACGTCGAGTGCCTCCTGCCAGACCGGCGCCTGCCGATCCCGCTCGGCAACCTCGATGCCGCCACGCCGATCTGCAACGCCTGCACGGCCCCGCATACCTTCCGCCCCGACGAGGACTGATCGGCCCGCTCACCGGGCAGTCCAAACTGGAATATGACGTCAGCGAGGCGGTCTGTACGCCGAGTTCTGTCACGACGGCTCGCGCCGTCGCGGATGGCCATCCATCTAGGCCGCCGGTTACCCGACGGCTCATGCGGCCGACCCGAGGGCTGGGCAGCGCACCTCTCCCCCGACGGGTTGCCCCGCACGGGTTGCGCCCTCCTATTTGGCCTTGCTCCGGGTGGAGTTTGCCGCGTTTCACTCCGTCGCCGGCTTGCGCCGCCGACGGCATCGTCACTGTGGCACTGGTCCTCGTCTCACGACGGACGGGCGTTACCCGCCACCCTGCGCTGGGGAGCTCGGACGTTCCTCACGCCATGAACGGGGTTGCCCCCGACGGACGCGCGGCCATCCGACCGCCTCGCTGACCCGCCGAGTCTACCCGAGGCCGGGCGTGGGCTCGAAGACCAGCCGCGCTCCGGGGCCTGCCACGACAAGTCGGCCATCGCTGTCCAGGCTGGCGGCGACCGCACCCCGCAGGGCGGCGAAGTAGGCGTTCTCGAGGTCGCCCCGGCCCGGCTCGACGCAGGCTCGCTTCGTGGATCCCAGGTCGCCGATGCGCAGCGACCCACTGGCGGGATCGAATGCGAAAGACCCGTTGAAGGCGTTGCAACCGCCGTTGCCCGAGATATCCGAGCCCGTGAACGCCAGGGTCACATCGGGACCGAGCGGCGGACGCAGATCCTGGATCGAGACGAGCCGCCACGTCGTTCCCGCCAGGCCCGCCGGCGGCGAACCGGACGGAGCGCTCGAAGGGATCGCGGACGGTACGAGCGTGCAGGCGGCCAGGCCAAGGGCGAGGATCGCGGTCACGAGCAGCAACCGACGGCGACGGAGTCCCATGATCAGCCGGTCGGGTTCGGGCGGGCGGCGTCGGCGAGCCGGATCTCGCCGGCCGGGCCGCTGAGGACCAGGAGCCCGAGGGCATCCACCGACGCGAGGTTCACCCCGCCGAGCGTCCGCATGAAAGCGCTCTCGATCTCGTTGCGCGGCGCCTCCAGGCAGGCCATGGCCGTCATCGCGAGATCGCCGAACGCGATCGCGCCGGTCCGCTCGTAGCGGTAGGTGCCGCTGAAGGTGTTGCACCCGCCGGAGCCCTTGGCGGTCGTGGCGTCGAACGCGATCGCCGGCTCGCTCCCGGCCGCCGGCCGCTGGCCGGCGATCGAGACGACGCGCCATGCCGTGCCGGCAAGCGTCGCCGGATGGCCGTCGACGGGCGTTGGGTCGGGATCGTCCGCGCCACAGGCCGCGAGCACGACCCCGAGGAGCAGGACGAGGATGCCGAGGCGGAGCGGGGTCGATCGGGGTGTCATGGCCCGAGGACGACGACCCTGCGACTCAGGTTCCGGGCCGGATGACGACCACGGGCGGCCCTCCGGCCGCAACCCGGTCGATCGCCTCGTTGCAGAGCGCGTCCGCGACGGAGTTCTGGGCCCGCGGGACGTGCGTCGCCGACCAGCGATCGAAGCCGCGCAGGGTCCGGCGCGAGGTCTCCCAGAGTGGGATCAGCTTGGCGTCCTTGACCCGCCACCGGCCGGCCAGCTGCTCGACGATCAGCTTCGAGTCGAGGAGCATGACGACCTCGCGCGCCCCCAGCTCCGCCGCCAGGGCAAGTCCACGCACGACCGCGGTGTACTCGGCGACGTTGTTCGTCTGATGGCCGAGGAATTCCGAGATCGAGGCGTCCGGCCGGGCCCGCGGGTCGCGCGCGTCAGCCCTCGACAGGTCGATGAGGGCCGCCCCCGCCGAGGCGGGTCCAGGATTCCCCCGAGCCGCCCCGTCCGTCCGGAGCACGAAGCCATGGGCTGGCGGAGGCTCTCCGCCGGCCCCGCCTCCCTCCCCCGTCGCGGCCATGTCGGGGAAGAGCGTGTCGCTCAGGTCTGCCGCTCCACGATCGCCGAGCTGACCTCGAGGATCGCCTGGGTGATGTGAATCCCGCGGGGGCAGGCATCGGTGCAATTGAAGATCGTCCGGCAGCGCCAGACGCCGTCCTTGTCGGCCAGGATCTCGAGCCGCTCGTCGCCGCCCTCGTCGCGCGAGTCGAAGATGAAGCGATGGGCGTTGACGATCGCGGCCGGACCCACGTACGAGGGCTGGGCCCAGAACGACGGGCACGACGACGTGCACGCGGCGCACAGGATGCACTTGGTCGTGTCGTCGTAGCGAGCCCGCTCCTCGGGGCTCTGGATCCGCTCCCGAGCCGGGGCCGGCGTCTCGTCGATCAGGAACGGCTGGACGCTCCGGAGCTTGGCGAAGAACCCGTCCATGTCGACGATCAGGTCCTTGATCACCGGCAGCCCGGGCAGCGGCGCGATCGTGATCCGGCGCTTGCCGAGCTGCTCGACCCGGACCTTGCAGGCAAGGCGGTTGCGGCCGTTCACGAGCATCGCGTCCGAGCCGCACACGCCGTGGGCGCACGAGCGCCGGAACGTCAGCGTCCCGTCCTGCTCGTACTTGACCCGATGCAGCAGGTCGAGGACGCGGTCGGCCTTCGGGTCGGACTCGACGACGTACGACTCCCAATGCGGCTTCGTGTCGCGCTCGGGGTCGTAGCGAAGGATGCGGAGGTCGACCTGCATGGTGGCTTCGGGCTCTCCCGGTTCAGTAGGTTCGCGGCTTCGGCTGGAACTGGGTGATCGTGACCGGCTTGTAGGTCAGTTGGGGATTGCCGCCGCCCGGCCCGCGGGTGGCGAGGCTGTGGCTCAGGAAGTTGACGTCGTCGCGATCGGGGTAGTCCTCGCGGGCATGGGCGCCGCGGCTCTCCTTGCGGTTCAACGCGGCGACCACCGTGGTCTCGGCGCAGTCGAGGAGGTACCCGATCTCGCGCGCCTCGAGGAGGTCCGTGTTGAAGACCGAGCCCTGGTCGGCGATCCCGACCTTGGCGTAGCGCTGCTTGAGCTCGCGGACCTTCGGCAGGGCGGCCGACAGGAGCGCCTCGTCGCGGTAGACCCCGACGTTGTCCATCATCACGTTCGCGAGCTCGGTCCGGATCCGGGCCGCGTTCTCGCCCTTCACGTTGGCCTTGAGGGCGGTCATCTCGCCCCGAACCGGGTCCTCGACGTCGCGCCCGAGCTCGGGCATCCCGACGCCCTTGACGTCGAGCGCCATCTGGCGACCGGCCCGCCGCCCGAACACGAGCAGGTCGACGAGCGAGTTCGTCCCGAGCCGGTTCGCGCCATGGACGCTGACGCAGGCGCACTCGCCGGCGGCGTACAGCCCGGGCACGACGGTCGAGGCGGCGTCGCGGGTGACCCGGGCCTGGACGTCGGTCGGGATGCCGCCCATGGCGTAGTGGGCGGTCGGCTGGATCGGGACCGGCTCGCTGATCGGCTCTACACCGAGGTAGACCCGGGCGAATTCGGTGATGTCGGGGATCTTCTCCTCGATCAGCTTGGCGCCGAGGTGCCGGACGTCGAGGTGGACGTAGTCCTTGCCGCCGACCCCCTTGCCGTCTCGGATCTCGAGGTAGATCGAGCGCGACACGACGTCGCGCGGAGCGAGGTCCTTCATGGTCGGTGCGTAGCGGGCCATGAACGCCTCGCCCTCGCCGTTGAGCAGGATCCCGCCTTCGCCGCGAGCCGCTTCGGAGAGCAGGATCCCGATCCCGTAGATCCCGGTCGGGTGGAACTGGTAGAACTCCATGTCCTGCATCGGGATTCCGTGGCGGTAGGCCAGGGAAACACCGTCGCCGGTCAGCGACCAGGCATTGGACGTGATCCGGAACATCCGCCCGAAGCCGCCGGTCGCGAGCATCACGGCCTTGGCCCGGAAGGTATGCATCTCGCCGTCGGCGATCCGGTACGCGACGGCGCCGGCCGCTCGGCCGCCCGAGCCCAGGTCGCCGCCCTCCGAGAGCAGGTCGACCACGTGGTACTCGTCGTAGAACTTCACGCCGTACTTGATGCACTGCTGATAGAGGGTCTGGAGGATCATGTGACCCGTCCGGTCGGCCGCGAAGCACGACCGGCGCACCGGGCCTTCGCCGTAGTTCCGGGTGTGGCCGCCGAACCGGCGCTGGTCGATCCGGCCGTCGGGCGTGCGGTTGAACGGCAGGCCCATGTGCTCGAGCTCGATCACGGTCTCGATCGCCTCGCGGGCCAGGATCTCCGCCGCGTCCTGGTCGACGAGGTAGTCGCCGCCCTTGATCGTGTCGAACATGTGCCACTCCCAGTGGTCCTCCTCCTGGTTGCCCAGGGCGGCGCAGACCCCGCCCTGCGCGGCGCCGGTGTGGGAGCGGGTCGGATAGAGCTTCGTCAGGACAGCGGCGTCGACGCCGGCCTTCGCCAGCTCGAGCGCCGCCCAGAGCCCTGCCCCGCCGGCGCCGACGATGATCGCGTCGTGGTCGATTCGCACGTCAGCCGGTCGCCACGGGCACGCCGACGCTCGGCGCCGTCACGAGGACGATCGTGCCCATCAGGAACAGGGTGATCGCAAGGAGGTAGAGGCCCATCGTCAGCACGGTGCGGAGACCGCCCCGAGTGTAGTCGCCGACGATCGTCCGGACACCCATGAACGCATGGAAGACGACGAACAGGAGCATCAGCCAGTCGGCCGTCCGGACCGACAGGTTGGCCCAGCGCTCGTTGATGAAGCTGGCGGTCTGGTCGGCCGGGTCGTACAGGACGTGGACGATGATGAAGTGGCTGAGGGCGAGCACGAACAGCCCGAGCCCGGTCAAGCGCATCAGGTACCAGACGGCGAGCTCGAAGCCGCCGCCGGGGCGGGCCCGGCTGCCGGAACGGCCGTTGATCCGGCGCGGGGCGCTCATCGCGGGCCTTCCCAGATCGGCTTGAGGATCACGTACGCCACAGGCAGCCCGACGAGCGTAAAGATCACCCAGTTCGCGTACCAGATCTGGCGATGCCAGCGGGTCATTGCCGGCCAGAAGTCCATGATCACGATCCGCAGGCCGTTCAGGGCGTGGTACAGGAGCGCCGCGCCGAGGAGCGCCTCGCCGATCCGTCCGAGCGGGCTGGCGTAGATGACGAGCAGCTCGTCGTAGAGCGTCGGATTCGCGCCGGACAGCCAGATGTCGAAGACGTGCAGGACGATGAAGACCCAGATCGCGAGCCCGGAGACGCGGTGGAAGGCCCAAGCGATCATCCCTTCGGAGCCGCGGTAGCGGAGCGTCATCGGATCGGG
>JALYPW010000390.1 GCA_030856145.1 Chloroflexota bacterium
GCCGATCCCGAAGCCCGGGATCGCGGCGTTGCCCCAGGCCTCGGCCGGCGTCGCCGCGAGAAGCCCGGCGGCGCGCGCCTCGGCGAGGTCCAGGGCGACCTCGGGATCCGCGCCGCCGACGCCCGACCCGTCGAGGAGATTGGCGGCGCCCGGGTCGGCGAGATCGCGGAACGGCAGGGCACGGCCGGTCACCGTCACGGTGTCGCCGACCTCGATCCGCGCCTCGCGGAACTGCTGATCACCCCGGGAGCTCGGGAGGGCCAGGCCGGCACTGTCGCGGAGCGACCATGCGCCCGGCTCGCGGACGGTGAGGAGGGCCGCGATCCGGGCCTCGCGGTCTGCCGGGCCCGGCCCGAACGCCGGGCCGATCCGGCGCAGCAGGCCGACCGGTTCGCCGCCCCACGCCGGGCTCGACTCGTCGAACCGATCCGGGACGTCGAACTCCGCGCCGTTCGGAAAGACGCGGACGACGCCGCTGCCGTCGTTGACCCGGAAGCCGACCGCGCGCTCCTCGCGGAACAGGTCGGTGCCGTCGCCGTCGCGCGACTCCGTGATCCGGGATCGGTAGTAGACCGACGGCCCGCTCTGGAGCGGCGAGACCAGGGTCAGCTCGATCGGCTCGGCGGCACCGGTCACTAGGACCTCGCCGACCGCGAGGCTGGCGATCCGCGACACCGACGTGCCGCTGATCCTCCCGGCCGAGCGAAAGGAGAGCATGCCCCGGACGAGCAGGGCGATGCCGGCCACGATCCCGGCGCCCGCGAACCCGGCGAAGGCAGCCTCGTTCGGGATCGTCATCGCGGCATCGACTGAGTCCCGATCAGCCGGTGCATGTCCGGACGGGATCGAGCGACAGGCTTCCGGCGTTCACCTCGGCCCGGAGCGCGATCCGGACCTCGGCCGTCGCGTAGCCGGCCGTCTCCCACGCGCCGCCGACCTCGGTCAGGCCGTGCTCGTCGAAGTCGTTGGCAGCGCCAAAGCTGCCCTCGAGGCGGATCCGCAGGCCGGTCCCGGGCGCACTGCAGATCGCGATCGAGCCGGCGTTGACGCTCAGGGCGCCGTCGAGGCTCACGTCCGGCAGGCGGAGGATCCCGGATCCGGCGTTGATGTCGACGGTCAGCTCGTCGAGGGCGGCGATCTCGCGCAGGTCGATGTCGACCGATCCGGCGTTGCGCTGGATCGAGAGGCGAGCCAGGCGGGCCCCGGGGAGCGTCAGCCGGCCGTCGCCGGCATTTGCCTCGATGTCGAGGTCGAGGAGGGGATCTTGCGGCAGGACGACAACCCAGGCCGTCCGGCCGTCGAATCCGAAGCTGGGCGATCCGCTCGGGTCGATGGTGAGCGCGTCGGGCCGGGCATCGAGACGCGGCTGGCGGCTGTCCGAGGCGACGCCCGACAGGTTCCAGGTCGAGCCCGGCGCCGTGGTCACCGTCAGGTCGCCACAGTCCTGCTTGATCGTGACCCGGGCCCGATCGGCCAGCTCGCCGGATGACCCGGCGAAGGCCGTCCCGCGGTCCGAATCGCCGCTGCAGATCCCGCTGAATCCGATCGAGCCGGTCGAAGCGATTCCGCCGACGATAGCCCCGAACGTGACCGCCAGGACGAGGCCGCCGAGGGCTGCGCCCGGCCGCCGATCGAGGGCGATGGACAGCCCGATCCCGACCAGGATCATGGGCCACAGGGACCACGCCCGGCCGGCCGTCGCCTCGGCCAGCACTCCCTGGCGGACGGCGACCATGACTGCCCCGACAGTGATCAGGAACAGCCCGAATCCGACCAACCGTCGATCGATCTGCATGCCGTAATCACCCTCCTCCGGATCGCGACGGCAACGGTACAGGACTGTGCTAGCCTCGGGCTGACCCAGTGCGCCCGGCGGTCGTGGCGCGACCCGCGGCGGAGGTGGTGATGCGACTCAGCGAGTGGCGGTCGGCGGCGCCCCACAGGGACGCGGCCGCGGCGAAGGTGGCGGCGGTCGTCGATCCCGTCCTGACCGCCCTGGGCGCCGGTCCCGATCCACATTGCTGGGTGGCCTGGGGCGACGAGCCGGGCAACCGCTACTCGATCCTGGTCCCGACTGATCCCGGGCTGATCCTGACCTTCGTACGGGCCAACGTCCCGGGCGAAGGCCCGCGGGCGACGACCAAGCTCGTTCGCTGGAACCGCGTCGCGATCGGCGAGCTGTCGGTCGAGACCCAGGGTGGTCATCGGATGCTCAGCTTCCAGGTCGAGGGCCAGGTCCTGCGCGGTGTGGACGTCGAAGCCGATCGAGTCGCGGCGTTCGCCCTGCGGGTCATCGCGGCCATCGACGGCCGGCCGCTGCCGCCGGTCGAAGAGTCCAGCCGTCGCGGCGGCTCGCGAGTGACCGGCAAGGCCGTCAAACCCGGCACGGCCCGCGCCACGCCAGCGTCCGGATCCGTTCGCGCCAAGGCCCCGGCCAATCCGGCCGTCAGGGCCGGAACGAAGCCCTCCGGTTCAGCCCGATCCGCGCCCAAGGCCCTGTCGAGTGGCCAGTCCCGCTGACCCGGCCGACAGGCACGGCTCCTTGACCCGGGCCGTCATCTTCGATCTCGACGGGGTCATCGTCGACTCGGAGATCTGGTGGGACGAGGTCCGCCAGGCGTTCGCCCGCGATCATGGACGGCCATGGACGCAGGCCGACCAGCACGCCGTCATGGGCAGCAACTCGGCCCAGTGGTCGGCCACGATGCGCGAGCGCCTCGACCTTGACGTGGCGGACGCGGACATCGAGGCGGCCATCGTCAACGGCGTCGTGGGCCGCTACGAGCGCGATGGGCCGCCCACGATCGCGGGCGCCGTGGACGCCGTCCGACGGATCGCCGCGGATCGCCGGACTGCGCTGGCGTCGTCCTCGCACCGACGCGTGATCGACGCCGCCCTCGCGGCGACCGGCCTGACCGACCTGTTCGACGCCGTCGTCTCCTCCGATGAGGTCGCTCACGGCAAGCCGGCGCCGGACGTCTTCCTCGCCGCAGCCGGTCGGATCGGGATCCCGCCTGGGGAGGTGCTCGTCGTCGAGGACTCGCTCAACGGTCTGCGAGCGGCGAAGGCCGCGGGCATGGCGACCGTCCTCATCCCCAATCTCTCGGTGCCGCCGGCACCGGGTTGGGAGCCGTTCGCCGACGCGGTCCTCGACCGGCTGGCCGACCTCGACCCCGATCGCCTGTTCGCGGGGCCGCCGGTTCGCGCTGCTCGGCCATGACCGGCGAAGCCAATTCCACCGACTTCACGCCGACCACCCAGCGACCCGCCGTGACCGGGCCGCACGGATTCGAGGGACTCCATCCGTGGCGGCGGGCGATCCGTTCGTGGGGCGCCCGGATCGTGGCGTGGCTCGCGGCCCGAGCGTATCTCCGCCTGCGCCTCGAGAGCCGGCAACACCTCCCCGACGGTCCCGCGATCTACTGCTTCAACCACCTGAACTGGGCCGATCCGTTCCTGCTGATGGCGATCCTCCCGATGCGGCCCAGGCTGACCTTCTTCGGGCCGAAGGAGGAGGACATGTCAGTCGGCAGTCGGAACCGACTGATGACCTGGACCGGCGCGACCATCCCGTACCGGCCCGGCAAGAACGACCTCATCGTGGCGACCAGGCGGGTCCACGCCGTGATCGCGGCCGGCGGCGTCGTGGCCATCGCGGGGGAGGGCCGGATCCATCCGTTCGAGGGGCGACTCGGCCAGCTCAACGAGGGCGCGGCCTACTTCGCGCTGCGCGAGGCCATCCCGCTCGTCCCGATCGCGATCCATGGGACGTCGTGGCTGGCGCTCGGCCGGCGTGTCCGGGTCGTTGTCGGCGAGCCGCTCGTCGGGAGCGGCCGGCCGAACCGCGAGAACGTCGATGCGTTGACGGCCCGCTGTCATGCCGCCCTGCTCGCGCTCGTCCGCGACGAGCAGGAGCTGGAGCGTCCCGGTCCGTTCGGCCGGCGACTCACGGAGGCGTTCAACGACTGGCCGGAGGGCGACCGGGAGGCGGCCGAGCGGGCAGCTCTCGCCCGGTCCTGAGCCGGACGACTCTGGCATACTGCGGCCGATCCCCGAACCGTGGAGGCAACGTGGCGACGACCGGTCTGTCGGCCGATCCCGAGGAGTACCGCAACCGGCTCACCGACCAGAGCGACGACCAGATCGACGCCTGGGCCGCCGAGATGATGCGGGACGTCGCGATCCGTCGGGGCGTGGCCAAGGTCGTGACCGACTTCCGTCAGGCCGCCGGGTTGGACGAGGCCGGTTTCGAACGGGTGTTCGCTTCTGGCGGTGGCCCGCCGGCGGTCGTGGGCCGCGATCGAGACGGACGCCTGATGGTGCCCGCGATCACCCTGTTCACGCTCGTTCCGGGGATCCGATCGCAGGTTGCCGATGGCCGGGACCGCCTGATCGACTACCTCGTCGCGAACTTCGGCGAGCTCGTCTACGTCTGATCCGGCCTCGACGGGGAAGCGCCTCGTCGGCTGGCTGCGGCTCACCCATTCGTTCCCGTCGATCCTCGACGGGCTGGTCAGCGGCTCGGTGGCCCTCGTCGCCGGCGCGCCGCCGGATCTGGCACTCCGTCTCGCCCTCGCAATGACCCTGCTCCAGCTCGGCATCGGCACCGTCAACGACGTGGTGGACGCGCCGCTGGACGCGGGTCGGAAGGCGGGCAAGCCGATCCCGTCCGGTCTCGTCACCGGTCGACAGGCCGCGCTCGCCGCCGGGATCCTGTTCATCGGGGGCGCGAGCCTCGCCCTGTCTGTCTCGCCGGCGATCGGGGGGCTGGCCGTCGTCGTCATCGCCATCGGCCTCGCCTACGACCTTCGTCTCAAGGGCACGGCGTGGTCGTGGCTGCCGTTCGCGGTCGGCATCCCGATCCTGCCCGTCTTCGGCTGGCTCGGCGCGACCGGCGGCCTGGCTCCGGCGTTCGCGGTCCTGCTTCCGATGGCCGTCGCGGCGGGCGCGGCGCTGGCGATCGGCAACGCCCTCGTGGACGTCGAGCGGGACCGAACCGCCGGTTTGACGTCGGTCGCCATCGCCCTTGGTCCGGCCCGCTCGCGGGTCGTGTCGGCGGCCCTCTTCGGGGCCGTCGGGCTGGCAGCCGTCGCATCGGCAATCGCGGCAAGCCGGTCGATCCTCATCATCGTGCTGCTTGCGGTTGTGGCAGTCGTGCCCGTCGGTGCGAGCGTCGCAGCCGCGTCCGCGTCGAGCGACCGCCGGGAGCGGGCCTGGCAGCTCGAGGCGATCGGGCTGGCGGCCGTGGGCACGATCTGGTTGGCGCTCATGATCGAGGTCGGGCCGGGCGCCTGACCGTCCTCCGGCGGGCATCCCTTTGCCATCCGGGCCGTGCACCCGGGCACCGGACCGGGACGAATGTACCCCTAACCCATGCCGGGAACCCTCGTTTCCCTGAGTGTCATCGTCCCATCCAGAGGTTCCCCATCACCGTGATCTCCCTCAGCCGCCACCTCCGCAGCCTCCTGATCGCCCTGGCCGTTCTCGCCCTCTCGGCAACGGTTGCGTTCGCCGCCCGGCCCGACTCCGCCCCGCCGGCCCACGCCAATGCGCAGGGCCCAGCCGCGACCGAGACGCCCGACGGCGACGAGGTCGAGGCCCCCGACGCCGAGGAGGCGGACGACGCGGACACCGATGAGGGTGAGGCCCCCGAGACGGTGACGCCCGAGGCCGAGGCCCCGGATACCGATGCGCCCGAGGCGACCGACGCCGAAGCCGCCGAGCACCCCGACAACCACGGCACGCTCGCCAGCGAGGCCGCCAAGGCCGAGACGCCCGAGGGCTACGACAACCACGGCGCGTGGGTCCGCTCGGTCGCCAAGGACAACCACGGCCACTCGGCCGACAAGGCAGCCGCCAAGCAGGCCCGCAAGACGAAGCCCTGACGAACGGACCCGGACCGCGGGTATCGACCGGACACGACAAAGCCGGCGCCATGTGGCGCCGGCTTCTCGATTCGCTGGCTGGCGCGCCGGTGTCAGTTCGAATCGCCGCTCCGCACGAGGGCGATTGCGTTCTCGAGCTTGAGCTTGGCGATGGTCAGGTACTTGGCCAGGTTTGCACGGTCGATCTCCGGGATCGCCCGCATCACGTCCGGGGCCTGGAGGACCAACACAAGATCCTCGACCGCGTCCGAGAGCTGGTGTCGGGCATTGACGAGTGAGTCGTCGCCGATGGTCACGCCGGGCCGATTGCTCGACCAGCCCGCCGCCTGCTCGCCATCTTCGGGCGGTGGCAAACCAGCCTCGATGGTGTCGTCGTCTGCGCCGTCCGGGATGACGCGGGGCCGACGGCCCTCGATCTTCTCGCGCAGCTTCACGAGCGACAGTTCGCCGGACGCGACCTGGGCGGCGAGTCGTTTGCGCTTCTTGGGGTCCTCGACCTTGAGCAGCTCGTATGCGTGCGAGACGGTGTCTTTGCGCAAGGACACCAGCTCCCGGATCTCCTCGGGGGCGTTGGCGAGCCGCAGCCGGTTCTCGAGGTAGCCCTTGTCCTTGCCGAGCTTCTCGGCCAGCTTCCGGATGCTGTAGCCGTGCTCGTGCACCATCCGGTCGAACATCGTCGCTTCCTCGAGCGGCGAGAGGTCCTCGCGCTGGAGGTTCTCGATGATCGAGATCTCAAGCGCTGTGTCGTCGTCGAGCTCCTCAACAAGGGCCGGCATCGACGTGAGGCCGGCCTCGCGTGATGCCCGCCAGCGACGTTCGCCGGCGACGAGCTGGTAGCGATTCTCGCCGAGCGGCCGGACGAGGATCGGCTGAAGCACCCCGTGCTCGCGGATGGATGCGGCGAGTTCGGCGAGCGCGTCGGCATCGAAGACCGTGCGCGGCTGGCGCGGGTTGGACTCGATCCGGTCGATCGCGATCACCTTGATCCCG
>JALYPW010000403.1 GCA_030856145.1 Chloroflexota bacterium
CAGGAGATCGCGCTTGGTCGCCCCGTCGACCTCGCCGACGTACCGGATGCGATCTCCATCGAGCGTCGGCTCGATGGTCGACGCGACGTGGGCCGCATCGGCCGGGTCGATCTTGCCGGCCAGGATCAGCCGCCGACCGGCCCGGGTGGCCGCCTCGATCGCCCGGTCGGCGCCCTTGGCCTTGCTGAACCGGCCCAGGAAGAGCAGGAAGTCGTCGTCCGGTCGGGCGCCGAACCGGAATGACTGGACATCGATCCCGTGGTGGATCGGTGGCCGGGCGCCACGGACCGGAAACGTCGCCGCGCTGGCGGCCGAGACCGCGTGATGGGCCCACGGATAGGCGTCCCAGACGGGCTGGGTGGCGGGCACGAACAGGTTGTGCATCGTGGCGACGACCGGCGTCCGTGACGTGGCCCCGAGGACGAGGCCCTCGATGCCGGCGTGACTGTGGACGAGATCGAACCGGCCCTCGGCGGCGGCCAGGAACGCGGCCTGCACGTTCGCGAGGTGGAGATACTCGGCATGGGCCGGCCCGTGCCCGGACGCCTCGCCATAGCGCTGGGCGACGGGCGTGATGCTCCGCAACGTCGCGGCGGTGACGGAGTCGCCACTCGCGAACAGCGTCACGTCGTGACCGCGGGCGACGAGCTCGTCGGTCACGAGCTGGACGATCAACTCGGTTCCGCCGTACGTCCGCGGCGGGACCCGCTCATACGTCGGCGCAATCTGCGCGATGCGCATTGGACTCCCCCTGTGACACGCTGATCGTAGCGGCCCTGCTACCCTCGGCGCAGATGAGCGATCGACGACAAGCTCGGGCCCGAGAGGCCGTGGGCGCGCGGCCCGGACCGGCCGAGACGGCCCACGTCGGCCCGATCCCGATCACGGTGACCGGGGTCCTGATCGTGATCGCCCTGATCGGCTCAGTGGCCTACCTCTTCTACGCGGTCACGGTTCGCGATGCCTCGCAGATCCCCCTGCTCGCGTCCGGCGCCGTCGTGCTCGGGCTCGTCTTCACCGCGATCGCGTTCGTCGGAGGACGGGCCGCCTGGCGCTCGAGCGTCGGCCGTCGCGACGCGCGGGCCTTCGGGCACGCCCTCGTCGGCGGCGTCGCGGCGCTGGTCGCGGCGGGTTGCTTCGCCGGCGCCCTGATCCTGTTCATGGTCCGCTCCAACTGATCGGCCGCACGCTGGATCGGCGGTCCCGGCGGTCGGCTCGCGCCCCGATCGAGCGGCGCCGGAGCCCCTGCTACACTCGGCCCGCTCTCGCCCTCATCGTCTAGAGGCCTAGGACGCCACCCTTTCAAGGTGGAGATCAGGGGTTCGAATCCCCTTGGGGGCACCATCGGATCCGGAGCCCGATCCGAGCCGGATCCGCGCCCGATCCGCGCTGCCGAGCGCCGCCCGACCCCTGCTACCATCGCGCCGATGGAGATCATGGGGATCCGGATCGCGACCGTCGTCCAGGACAACGTCGCTCGTCGCTGCGATGGTTGTCTTGAGGTGATCGACGGCACGCCGTGGCGGATCAACCTGCTTGACAACGTTGCGACCGAGGTCGCCGCGCCGTGGACCGACACGCTCGCGATCAACCCGGGCCCGTTCGAGTTCCACTCCGACGAAGGGTGCGTTCGCGGCTGGCTCGCGATGCGCGACTTCCTGTTCTGCCGAAAGGGCCGGGTCCGCGAGATCATGCGCCCGGTCCCGATCCCGAGTGCCGACGGATCGTCAGTGCGGTGGGGGGTCTGCGACGGGATCCATCGCGACGACCACGAGTTCGTCCCCGCCTGACAGGCGCCCGTGACGACCGGCCGGGCCGGCGACCGGTGACCGGCCGCGACCGGCCCGGCCACCCCGGGACCGGGCTGGTTGACGACCTGCTCGGCCGCTCCGCATAATCCGCCTGTCCGGCCCGCGGCCTGGACCCAGATTTACCCACATTCCGTCGCAAGGATGCGCCCTGCCGTGCCCGTCGCAACGCAAACCGGTCGCCCTGCCCCCGATCGGCCCCTCTCGCTCGGGCCGGCCAGCCGGCTCCTCGGCGTCGACCCGGACACGCTCCGACGCTGGGCCGACGAGGGTCGGATCGACGCGTTCACCACGGCCGGCGGCCATCGCCGCTTCCATCGGGCCACGGTGGAGCGGATCCTCGAGGCCCGCCGCCATGACGCGACCCTGCGGCTGGCCACGCTCGGCGCGACGACTGACCGCCTGTCGCGGGCTTATCGCCGGGGCTACTCCCATGGCGCCCCGGGCGGCGAGGTTCGCGACGCGATCCCATCGGCCGATCGCGACTCCTTCCGGGACAGCGGTCGGCGTCTTGTCGCCGCGCTCCTCGAGCACCTCGACGCCGCCGACGACGCCGGCCGCGACCGCGCCGAGCAGCAGGCGATCGCGGTCACCGACGAGATGACCCGGCAGCTGGTCGCCTCGGGCATCGGTCCGGCCGACGCGGTCTCGCTGTTCGTCGCCTCGCGTCGGCCGTTCCTCGCCGAGCTCGGCGCGATTGCCCGGCGCCGTTCGCTGGATCCCGAGCGGCTCATCGCGATCTACGACAGTTCATCGACCCTCCTCGATCGGCTTCTGATCCGGCTCGTCTCGTCGTATCCGGTTGCCGCGCCGTCCGCGATGGGCGCCACGGTCCAGCCCGATCCGGCCGCGATCCGCCGGCCGGCATGATCGAGGTGCCGATGCCCCCGCCCTGGCTGCCCGGCGCGACCGCACTGCTCGCCCTCGCCTTCGCCGTCGCCCTGCTCGACCAGTGGCGCGAGCGCCGGCACGCATTCCAGCTCGTCTGGGCGCTGGGCATGCTGTTCTACGGGATGGGTGCCGGAGCCGAGGCGCTGGCCTCGTTCGGCGGGACGTGGAACGAGCCGCTGTACCGGACCTGGTACCTGACGGGCGCCGTCTGGACGGCCGGCTGGCTGGGTCTCGGGACCGCATTCCTGCTCGGCCGGACGCGCTTCGGATACTCGTTCGCACTGTGCCTGTTCCTGGCCGGGCTGTTCACCTTCCTCGTCCGTAACAAGCCCGAGTACGCCGGCGCCGGAAGCTTGCCGCTCCTGTACTTCATCGGGGCCGGGCTCCTGGCCCTGGCGGT
>JALYPW010000407.1 GCA_030856145.1 Chloroflexota bacterium
CGAGCGCCTGGCGATGCTTCCTGCGGACCGCCCGGCGGCCGGACATTCAATTCGCGATCGGACCCGTGGCCGCGTCGGCCCGGACGGCCCGGACGGCCCGGGGATCCTCCGGCCTCTGGCATGATGCAGGGCATGCGCCCCGTCGTGATCGCCGCGAACTGGAAGATGAACACGACCCCCGCCGATGCGGCCGAGCTGGCCCGGGCGATCGCGGGCCGGACGCGGGTCCAGGGCGTCACCCGCCTGATCTGCCCGCCGTTTGTCTCGCTCGCGACGGTCCGCGACGCGCTCGCCGTCGACGATCCGTCGGTGGCGGTCGGCGCTCAGGACGTCCATCACGAGCTGGCCGGCGCCTTTACCGGTGACATCAGCGCGGCGATGCTCGATGGCCTCGCGACGTGGGTGATCGTCGGCCACTCGGAGCGCCGCCGCGATCACGCCGAGACGGACGAGCGGATCGGACGCAAGCTCGCCCGGGCAGTCGAAGCCGGGCTCAGGCCGATCCTGTGCGTCGGCGAACAGCTCTCGGACCGCGACGCCGGCCGCGCCACCGAGGTGGTGGACACGCAGCTCACGGGCGCCCTCGCCGGTCACGACCCGGCGCTGATCGCGGCGGCCGGGATGGTCATCGCCTACGAACCGGTCTGGGCGATCGGGACGGGCCGCAATGCGCTCGGGTCCGACGCCGCGGCGATGGCCGAGGCAATCCGTGCGACGCTGGCCCGGCTCGGCTGGGAGCGGGCCGGCGAGATGCCGATCCTGTACGGCGGCAGCGTGACCGCGGCGAACATCGGCGACTTCCTCGCCGAGCCGTCGATCGACGGGGCGCTCGTCGGCGGAGCGTCGCTCAAGCCCGACGAGATGGCCGGGATCGTCGGTCGCGCCGGACTCACCGCGGCGGCGCGTCTGTCCGCGATCTCGTGAGGCCGCGGCCGATCGTCCTCATCGTCATCGACGGCTTCGGCATCGGCCCGATTCCGGCAGACGACGCGATTGCCTCCGCCAGAACGCCGGTCTGGGACGCGCTCCGGGCGGGCTGGCCGCAGAGCACCCTGCGCGCATCCGAGGATGCCGTCGGCCTGCCGAACGGGCAGATGGGCAACTCGGAGGTCGGCCACCTGAACCTCGGTGCCGGCCGGCCGGTGCTCCAGGACCTGCCCCGGATCGACGCGGCGATCGCCGATGGCTCGTTCTTCACCCGACCCGCCCTCGTCTCCGCGTGCGCCCGCGCCGCCCGCGCCGATGGCCGCCTCCACCTCGTCAGCCTGATCGGTCCGGGTGGCGTCCATGCGAACGACCGCCACCTGGTCGCCCTCGTCGATCTCGCCGCCCGCGAGGGGGTCCCGGCCGTGCGCGTCCATGCCCTGCTCGACGGCCGCGATACACCGCCGCGCTCGGCGCTCGGCTACGTGACGGACCTGGAGGAACGCCTGTCCGCGGCCCATCCCGACGCGCGGATCGCGACGATCGGCGGCCGCTACTACGCGATGGATCGCGACCAGCGTGGTGAGCGGACGGAACGCGGCTACGCGACAATCGTCCACGGGGCGGGGGAGCGGGCACCATCGGCGGGGGCTGCGATCGAGGCGGCCTATGCCCGCGCCGAGAACGACGAGTTCGTCCTGCCGACGATCATCGACGGCGTCGACGGCCGGGTCCGCGACGGCGACCCCATCGTCCACGCCAACTTCCGGGCCGACCGCGCCCGGCAGCTGACCCACGCCCTGGCCGACGGCGCCGACTTCGCCGCCTTCGACCGCGACGTCCCGGCACCCCGGCCGCGTGACCTCCTGGTCGTGACCATGACGGAGTACGAGGGCGGGCTCCCGGTCGAGGTCGCATTCGGCCCGGAGGAGGTCCGCTCCCTCGCCCACGCCGCGAGCGACGCCGGCTGGCGTCAGCTCCACGTCGCCGAAACGGAGAAATACGCCCACGTCACCTACTTCTTCAACGGCGGTCGTGAGGCGCCGCTGCCGGGTGAGGAGCGCATCCTGGTCCCGAGCCCGAAGGTCGCGACCTACGACCTTGCGCCCGAGATGAGCGCCGCCGGCGTGACCGATGCGCTCGTGGCCGGGATCGAAGCCGATCGTCACGACCTGATCGTCGCCAACTTCGCGAACCCCGACATGGTCGGCCACACCGGCGTGTGGGAGGCCACGCTGAGCGCGGTCGAGACGATCGACGCGTGTCTCGGCCGGATCGTGGCTGCGCTCGCCGCCGGGGATGCGAACGACCCGGCAGGCCGGGGCTCGCTCCTGGCCGTCACCGCGGATCACGGCAACGCCGATGCGATGCGCGACGCGGCCGGAAACCCGGTGACCGCGCACTCTCTGAATCCGGTCCCGTTCCTGCTCTCCGGCCGGGCGATCACCGGTCGGACGCTCCACGACGGCGTCCTCGCCGATGTCGCCCCGACCCTGCTCGAGCTGGCCGGCCTCGCGCCGTGGCCGGGGATGACGGGCCGCTCCCTGCTCGACCCGGCAGCCGGGGATGAGCGGGCCCCCGTGATATCATCCGGCGCTGTTCCCACCGGAGGTCGAACCCAGTGAACAATCCCGCCCTGGCGATCGGCCAGGTGATCATCAGCATCGCCCTGATCGCGGCCATCCTGCTCCAGGCCCGCGGCACCGGCCTGTCCGGCACGTTCGGCGGCGACTCGGCCGTCTACCGCAGCCGGCGCGGCATCGAGCGCCGCCTCTGGCAGTTCACGATCGCCCTGCTTGTCCTGTTCGTCGCCTTCTCCCTGGCGTCGTTCGTGTTCGAAACGGTCTGATCGCGGCCTGAGGGTCGGCGCGGCGCCGGGGGCGTCACGCGGACGACCCGCTCCTGCTCATGAACCGCCTCGACCGCGCCGTCATCGCCGGCCTCGTCCTCGTCGTCGTCCTCGCAGCGGTGGCCATCGGCGGCCCCGCCTTCGCACCCCGGGATCTGGTTCCGACTCCGTCGGGCCAGCCGAGCGTCGCTCCGACGGCGCCGTACCGCGAGGGCGTCCTCGGCCGGCCCACGAATGTCAATCCGCTGGCCACGCGGACCCAGGCCGACCGCGACCTCGTCGCCCTGCTGTTTCCCGGGCTCGTCGGGCGCGATGACGGGGCCCGCCCGGTTCCGGCCCTCGCCCGCTCCTGGACCTCGACCAACGACGGCTCGAGCTGGACGTTCGCGCTCGATCCCGGGGCTCAGTGGCAGGACGGCGAGCCCCTCACGGCCGACGACGTCGTCTTCACGATCGAGACCCTCCAGAACCCTGGCTTCCGTGGGCCCGGCGCCGGGTCGTGGACGGGCATCACGGTCAGCGCGGTCGATGCCGCGACGGTCACGTTCGAGCTCACGACCCCGCTCGGCGGGTTCCTCGACCTCGCCACCCAGCCGATCGCGCCGGCTCACCTCCTGGCCAACACGCCGGTCGAGTCGATGGCCGACGATCCGTTCGGCACGTCACCGATCGGGTCCGGGCCGTACA
>JALYPW010000429.1 GCA_030856145.1 Chloroflexota bacterium
CGCGGCCGGCCCCGACCAGGGACTCGGCGGTCGATGGGTCCTTGAGCCCGGTCCCGGTCAGGACGCAGACAACGAGGGCGTCGGGATCGATCGTGCCGGCCGCCGCCCCGACCAGCTTGACGATGCCGGCGACGCTGGCCGCCGACGACGGCTCGCAGAAGATCCCCTCTTCCTCGGCCAGCGCCCGGTAGGCGGCGAGGATCTCATCGTCCGTGACGGCCTCGATCCGGCCGCCGCTCTCGTCGCGGGCGGCGATCGCCTTCGACCACGAGGCGGGATTGCCGATTCGGATCGCGGTCGCGATCGTGTCGGGATGCTCGACCGGCGTCCCGTCGACGAGGGGCGCCGCGCCGGCCGCCTGAAATCCGAACATCCGGGGGGTCGTGGCGACCAGCCCGGCCGCGGCGTACTCGCGGAATCCGGCCCAGTAGGCGCTGATGTTGCCGGCGTTTCCGACCGGGATCGCGAGGATGTCGGGAGCCCGGCCGAGGTCGTCGCACACCTCGAAGGCACCAGTCTTCTGACCCTCGAGCCGGTACGGGTTGACCGAGTTCACGAGCGTGATCGGGTGGTCGTCCTGCTCGACGAGGGCCCGAACGACGCGCAGCGCCGCGTCGAAGTTGGCGTCGACCGCCACGATCCGGGCCCCGGCCACGACGGCCTGGAGAAGCTTGCCCATCGCGATCTTGCCGGCCGGCAGAACGACGACGACCTCGAGCCCGTGGGCCGCACCGTAGGCCGCCGCCGACGCCGACGTGTTGCCCGTTGATGCGCAGATGATCGCTTCGGCGCCCTCCTCGACCGCCTTGGCGACCGCCAGGACCATGCCCCGATCCTTGAACGACCCGGTCGGGTTCTGGCCCTCGACCTTGACGTGGAGGTTGGCGAGTCCGAGCCGTGCCCCGAGCCGCCGGAGGTGAACGAGCGGGGTCATCCCCTCGCCCAGGCTCACGACCGGCGTTGCGTCGGTCACGGGCAGGAAGGCGCGGTAGCGATCGACGAGGGTCGGCCGGCTGAGGCGCGCCGACGCGGTCATCGCTCTGTCCCCACGGTCGTCGCCGGCGGCAAACCGGCCCAGGTCGAGCCGAGCTCGCGGGCCACGGCGATCAGGTCGCCGAGGACTGCGCTGGAGGTGGCCGCGCCGCCAGCGCCGGGCCCGCTGAACGCAACCATCCCGAGCGGCTCGGCCTCGACCTCGATCCGGTTCAGGACGCCGCCGGTCCGGGCGAGGGCCGAGTCCGAGGGGACCGCGACGGGAATGACGGCGGCAGCGATCGAGCCATCGGCCGCGCGGCGGGCGTCGGCGACGAGCTTGATCGTCCGGCCGGCGGCCGCCGCCGCGGCGATATCGGCAGCGCCGATGCCGGTGATCCCCGGCCGGCCGGCGCCGGGACCGTCGACGGCGGCGATGACAACGGTCGCCGGGTCGAGCCAGACTCCGAACGCCAGCCGGGCCAGGATCACGAGCTTGTTCAGCGCGTCGTGGCCCTCGACATCGCCGCTCGGGTCCGCCTCGGCATAGCCCGCGCCCTGGGCGGCGGCGAGGACCTCGGCGTAGTCGCGACCTTCGTCAGCCATCGCGCTCAGGATGTAGTTCGTCGTGCCGTTGACGATGCCCCGGACCGCCGTGATGCGGTTCGCCGCCAGCTCGGTCGCGAGCGGCCCGAGCACCGGAATCCCGCCGCCGACCGCCGCCTCGAACCGGAGCGCCGCGCCGGTCCGCCGGGCAGTCGCCTCGAGCTCCGCGCCATGGTGGGCGATCACGTGCTTGTTGGCGGTCACCACCGACTTCCCCGCCGCGAGGGCGGCCGCAATCAGGGTGTGGGCAGGCTCATCGCCGCCCATGAGCTCGACGATGACGTCGGTGTCAGGTGCCGCAACAAGGTGGGCAGGGGCATCCGTGAGCAGCCCGGCGGGGAGGCCGGCGGCCCGTGCCCGGTCGATGTCGCGAACGACGATCCCGACCAGCTCGAACGGCGCACCATCGGCGGCGACCAGCTCGGGTCGCTGCTCGACGAGCGCCCGGATCACTTCCCGACCGACCGTGCCCGCGCCGAGAACCGCAACCCGCAGGGGCGCGCGGCTCATCGCCGGTGGGCTCGTGACGGTGGCGGCATCGGGCGAATGGTAGCCGAGCGCGATCGTGGGGTCGGCTACACTCGCGGCCCATGACGACCGAGCCCGCGGGCACACCCGACCCGACGCTTGCCGGCGCCCCGCTGGCTGCCAATCCGGCGCGGCCGCGAACGTTCTCGGGCATCCAGCCGTCGGGCGTCGTTCACCTCGGCAACGACCTCGGAGCGATTCGGAACTACGTCGCCCTCGCGGAGCAGTACGAAGCGATCTACTGCATCGTCGACTACCACGCGCTCACGAGCACCCACGAGCCGGAGATCCTTCGCCAGCGGACGCGCGAGATGGCGGCCGGCCTGCTGGCCCTCGGCCTCGACCCGGACCGCTGCACGCTCTTCGTCCAGAGCCACCGCCCCGAGCACACCGAGCTCGCCTGGCTGCTGTGCACCGTGACCCCGGTCAGCTGGCTCGAGCGGACGCCGACCTACAAGGAGAAGGTCCAGCAGCAGCCCGACGACGTGAATCACGGCCTCCTCACGTATCCCGTCCTGCAGGCCGCCGACATCGTCATCTACAAGGCGTCACTGGTGCCCGTCGGGCGCGACCAGGCAGCCCATCTGGAGCTGTCGCGCGAGATCGTGCGCGCCTTCAACCGCCGCTACGGCGAGACGTTCCCCGAGCCGCA
>JALYPW010000432.1 GCA_030856145.1 Chloroflexota bacterium
GGCCCCGGCCGGCGGACAGCTGGGCGCGACGGCGCCTGCTGGCGATGAGGCCAGGACGGCCGATCCGGGCGCGACGGACGACGTCGGCCGTGGCGATTGCGACGAGGTCGGCGCCGGACCGCAGCCGGCGACCGCCACGGACAGCCAGACGGCGGTCGCGATCCCGACCAGGCGGGCGCCGGGGTCGCTCAGTCGAGGTCGACGACCTCGATCGCGGCTCGGCTCGGTGGACTCGCCGGCTGCGGACTGTCGGGCGATCCAGGGTGCGGCGACCAACCGTGCCAGCCCGCCACGATGCCCGGCAGCATTCCACCACGCAGGGCGCCGACCGCTCGGCCAGCGGCTCGATCCACCGCCACGATGGCCAGACCGAAGATCGCCAGCGCCCCGACCAGCACCGCGATCGCAAGGATCCCTCCACCCGGCAGGAACGGGAACGGCATGACGACCTCCGTTGTCGAGCCGGCCGGCGCCGGTCGCTCCGCTCAGCCCTTGACCCCGCCGACCGCAAGTCCGCCGACGATGTACTTCTGGAAGAAGAAGAACACGATCGAGACCGGCGCCGCGAACAGGATCGCGAACGCCGCGAAGTCCGACCACGGCGTCTGGCCGAACGCCCCGACCATCTTGTTGAGCGCAAGCGACAGGGTGAACCCCTGGTCCGGCGAATTCAGGAAGATCGAGACGAAGTAGAAGTCCGTCCAACCGGCCACGAACCCGAGGAAGCCGGTGACCGCGAGGGCGGGCGTCGAGAGCGGCAGGACGATCTTGAAGAACGTCTGATTGCGGGTGCAGCCATCCACGGCTGCCGCTTCCTCGAGCTCCTTGGGGATCGTGTCGAGATAGCCCTTGAGGTTCCAGATCGCGAACGGCAGCGTGCCCGACACGATGGCCAGGCCCACCCCGATCAGCGACGTCCGGATCGCGACGTCGCCGATGAACGGGAGCTCCAGCTTGATCCCGTTGAGCATGATGAACAGCGGCGCGATCGTCGCTACCGCCGGCAGCATCAGGACGCCGAGGATGACGATCATCAGCAGTTCGCGGCCGCGGAAGCGGAGGCGCGAGAAGGCGTACGCCGAGAGGACCCCGATCCCGACCGAGAACAGGGCGACGAAGCTCGCCAGCAGGAAGCTGTTGCGGGCCAGCTCGAGCAGGCCGATCTCGTCGCTCGTCGGCTGGGCGATGACCCGGGCGAAGGCGTCCAGCGATGCGCCCGGCGGGATCAGGCTGTCCGGTCGCGACAGGTTCCGAGGATCGAGGGCCAGCGAGAAGATCCACAGGATCGGGAACAGGACCGTGGCCGTGATCAGGAGGCACAGGATCTGGAGCGCGATCTGGTTGCCCGTGCTCAGCTTGCCCCGCGGCGAACTGCGCCGGAACCGGACCAGCGGCTTGGAGCCCATCGTCGTCAGGGGCGGGGCGGGAATGATGTCCGTGGTCTGCGTCATCGCTCTACTCCGCGTAGCTGGCGGTCGCCCGCGCCAGTCGGTTGGTGACGAGGGTGATCGACAGGAGCAGGAAGAAGAGGATCACCGAGAAGGCGGCCGCGACCCCGTACAGCTGGAAGTCGTTGACCAGCTTGTAGGCCTGGGTCACGAACAGCTCGGTCCGCCCGAACGGGCCACCGCCGGACATGAAGAACGACAGGTAGAAGAGGTTGAAGGTGATCACGAAGCCGTAGATCGCGTAGGGCAGCATCGCCGGCCGGAGGAACGGCAACGTCACCACCTTGAAGCGCTGCCACGCGCTCGCCCCGTCCATCTCGGCCGCCTCGTATAGATCGGGCGGAACGCTCTGGAGGGCACCCGTCGCCACGACCGCGTTCAGCGGCCAGCCGAGCCACGAGTTGGCGGTCAGCAGGGCGTAGAAGGCGAGCGGCAGGGGGATGAACGAGATCGGGTCGTCGACCTGGCCGAGCCAGTCGATCTTGAACGCGTCCGGTGGGATCCGGAACAGCGACCCGATCCCCTGGAGCATGGTGTTGATCGCGCCGTTGTTGTCGTCGAAGAGATAGCGCCAGACCGTCGCGACGATGATCGGCGGGATGATGACCGGAAGAATGAAGAGTGCTCGGTAGACCCGCTTGAAGCGCAGGCCGTTTGTATTCAGGAGAACAGCGATCGCCACCCCCAGGACCACATGGATGATGACGTTGGAGAACGCCCAGAAGAGGTTGAAGAAGAGCAGCCGCAGGAACTCGAAGTTCGGGATGTTCAGCTTGCTCTGGACGATCTGGACGTAGTTGTCCACCCCGACGACGTTCGGAGCGACCTTGCCGCTCAGGTTCTGCAGCCCGAAGTCGGTGAACGACATCCAGGTCTGGAAGACCAGTGGGTAGAAGGTGATGACGCCCATCACCAGGAATGCCGGCAGGAGATACAGCAGAGCGGTCCGGGTGTCGGGCGAGAAACGGCGCCGACGACGGGGCTGCGGCAGGGACAGCGCAGGGGCGGTCATGACCGGGTCCTCATGGCCAGGGGCGATTGGTCGGAGAGAGACTGAGCAACGACGCGCGGATCGTACGACGCCGGGGACCCGCAGCGTGGGCCCGGACGGCAGCGGAGAAAGGTGCCCCGGGCGCCGGCGGAGCCGGCACCCGGGGATCGCGGTTCAGGGGATCAGGGGATCTTGTTCGCGGCGTTCATCGCCACGCACGCGTCCTGGGCGGCCTTGAGGCCATCCTCGCTCTTGGTCATGACGAGGGTCAGGGCGTTGTCGAAGTTGCCCCAGAAGTTGTCGAGCTGGGTGACCTGCGGGCGGGGGAAGCCCGTCTTGACCGCCTCGGCGAACTTCAACGTCAGCGGATCGCTGATCGTCAGGGTCTTGTCGGCCGGAATGTGCCCGGCGAGGTCGACGAAGACCTGCTCGTTCTCGGGCTTGACCATCTCGAGGGCGAAGGCCACGGCAAGATCAGCGTTCTTGCTGTTGCTGTTGATGTACCAGCCGTCGACTCCGGTCAGCGGCTGCGACGGGCCCTTGGGGCCGGCCGGCATCGGCGCGACCGCGAGGTTGTCCTTGAGGGCCTCCTTGTAGCCGCCCGAGGCCCACGGGCCATCGACGATGTAGTCGATCTTGCCCGACTTGAAGTCGGCCGCCATGTCGTCGTACTTCTCGTACCACGTGGCGCCGGCCGTCTGGAGGTCCTGGAAGTACTTGTAGGCATCGCCGACACCCGTGGTGTCCGCGACGCATTTGCCGCTGTCATCCATGAGCTTGCCGCCGAACGCGGCCCAGAAGCCGAAGGCGTGGTACGAGCCGCGCAGGAAGCCGGCCTTGATCGTGCCGCCCTTGACTCCGGCGAGAAGCTCGTCGGTGGTGGCCGGCGGCGTGGCGATCTTGGACTTGTCGTAGTAGGCCGCAACGGCCTTCAGGGACTCGGGGACCATGTACAGCTTGCCGTCGACCTTGGAGCCCGCGACGGCCACGTCGGACACGTTGCCGAGCTTGCCCTCGAGCTGGCTGGTGACGTCCAGGAACAGCTTGGCCCGGGCTTCCTTGCCAAGGCTGTCGTTCGGGGCAATGAACAGGTCCGGCCCGCCGCCGCTGGCGGCTTCGAGCTCGAACTTCTTGAACAGGTCGTCGAACTTGATGTCCTGGATCTTCAGCTTGAGATCCGGATTCGCGGCCGTGATCTTGTCGGTGACGGTCTTGAGCGCCGTCGCCTCGGTGCCGGCGCCGGAGCCGTAGGAGTGCCACACGACCAGCTCACCCTTGAGGGCGCCGGTCGCGGCACTGCTGCCCGGATCCGCGCTGGTCACGGGGGCGCTGGCGCCGGTACCGGTCGAGCCGGCCGGCTTCGGGGTCGCCGCGCTGGAGCAGGCGCCGACCACGATGGCCAGGGCGCCGAGGGTGCTGAGCACCCGGAGTTTCGTGTTCATGTTCTGGAACTTCTCCTCCAATGGATGAATGGATGGCCGGTCGGACCGGCCCGTCGCCGCCGTTCGAGGGCGGAGGTCCGTTTTGATCGCGTCGGCGACCCACGGTCGGGACCGCGACTCGTCAGGCTGACTTCGGTCTGTCCGCCCTCACCTCCCGGTTGCCCGCGGTGCCGGGCCGGTCGAGGACCGGACGACGAGCCGCGTCTCGAGCCGGCGGTGACCGGGCGAAGCATTCCGCCCCTCGATCACAGCCAGCAGCAGCCGAACAGCCGCCTCACCCTTGCCCCGGACGGGCTGGTGGACGGTGGTCAGGGGTGGGTCGGTCGTCTCGGCGAGGTCGACATCGTCGAAGCCGACGACGCTGATATCGCCGGGGACCGAGCGCCCCCGATCGCGAATCGCGCGGATGGCGCCGATCGCCATCGCGTCGCTCATCGCCAGGACCGCCGTCGGCCGGCGGCCGGCATCCCACAGCCGGGCGAACGCGTCACGTCCGCCGGCGATGCTGGCC
>JALYPW010000434.1 GCA_030856145.1 Chloroflexota bacterium
GCGACGACTCACGAGCCGCTGACCGCGGCACGCTGTTCGTCGCGATCCCGGGCCTCCATGTCGACGGCCACGAGTTCGTCGCCCGGGCCGCGGCCGCAGGTGCCGCGGCGGCGATCGTGGAACGACCCCTGCCCGACGTCGCGCTGCCCCAGCTCGTCGTCGATCGCGCGTCCGCCGCCCTCGCCGACGCCGCCGCCTGGTGGTCCGGGGATCCGTCCCACGAGCTCGGCATCGTCGGGATCACCGGCACCGACGGGAAGACCACGACCTCGTTCCTGGCCGCCGCCGCACTCGAGGCCGCCGGGATGTCGAGCGGCCTGATCGGGACGGTCGCGACCCAGATCGGGACGGTCCGCGAGGCGAACCCGGAGCACACGACCACGCCCGGCGCGCCGCTCCTCCAGCGCACCCTCCGGGCGATGTCCAGTGCCGGCAACGTGGTGGCCGTGGTCGAGACGACCTCGCACGGGCTCGCTGCCGACCGGGTCCGGGGGATCGCCTACGACGTCGCGATCCTGACGAACCTGACCCACGAGCACCTCGAGTTCCACGGGACGTGGGAGGCGTATCGCGACGCCAAGCTGTCGCTGTTCGAGCGGCTCGCCGCCGGCCGGACGAACCCGGTCAAGGAGCTTGGAGGGCGGCGCTGGCCGAAGGCCGCGATCGTCAACGCGGACGATCCCAACGCCGGCGCGTTTGTGGGGGTCGCCCAGGAGGCCGGCGCCCGGATCGTGACGTACGGCACGGACCCGGCGGCCGACGTCCGGGCCACGCACGTCGAGGAGGACGCCCACCGCCTCCGGATCGAGTACCAGGCGCCGAGCGGCGCGGCCACCGTCGATCTTCGTCTGGCCGGCCGGTTCAACGTCCACAACGCCCTCGCCGTCGTCGCGCTCGGCGAGGTTCTCGGGCTCGATCCAGCGGCCGTCCGCGCGGGTCTCGAGAGGCTCAACGGCGTCCCCGGCCGGATGGAGCGCCTCGAGGCCGGCCAGCCGTTCGGTGTCGTCATCGATTACGCCCACAGCCCGGCCTCGCTCGGCAAGGTCCTTGGCCTCCTGGCGCCCCTGGCTGCAGCGCGCGGCGGCGGCGTGATCGCGGTCTTCGGCTCGGCCGGCGAGCGCGACACCGACAAGCGGCCGATGATGGGCCGGATCGCCGCCGAGAACGCACGGATCGTCGTCGTCACCGACGAGGATCCCCGCGGCGAGGACTCGCTCGCGATCCTCGACGACATCGCCCGCGGCGCCGAGGACGGTGGCAAGCACCGCGAGCGCGACCTCTTCCTGATCGCGGATAGGGCGGCCGCGATCGCCGCCGCGTTCGAGCTGGCCCGCCCCGGCGACATCGTCCTGCTTGCCGGCAAGGGTCACGAGCAATCGATCATCGGCCCGGACGGTCCGATCGCCTACGACGAGCGCGAGACGGCCCTCGCGATACTCGCCGCACTGGGCCACGCCGCGGGTCGCGACGCCTGACGTGCGCGGCTGCCTCTTCATCATCGTGCTCGCGGCCGCCGTCCTCGGCTCGGCGGCCTGGTTCGGTTCGCCGCTCGTTGCCTCGGCCGTGATCCAGGCTGCGCTCGAAAGCGGTGGCTACCGGGCCGCGAGCGGGTCCGTGAGGGCGACATCGGATCCACCGCCGAAGCTCCTCCTCGGCCGAGCGGATCGCGTCGAGATCGACGGCCTCGACGTCGACTTCCGGACGTTCCACGCGGCCAGCCTCGAGCTGGTCCTGATCGATGTCGACGTAGTCGCGAGGACGGCGGGCGAGGTCACGGGCCGGATCGGCGGCGCCGCGCTCCGCACGACCGATGGGCTGGCGGCGGTGGCAGACGTGACGATCGACGGCAGCGGACAAGCTGCCGAAACGACGATCACGGTCGACGGCATGACCGTGGACCGGATCGTGCGCGACACGTTCCAGGGCGAGTTCGGTGTCGCGGTGACCGAGGTCGCCCTGGTCGCGCCTGACCTGTTCCGGATCTCGTCTGGTGCAACCACGATCGAGGGCCGCCTCGAGGTCGACTCGGCCGGCGCGATCGCCCTCCGGACCCCGCTCGGCGCGTCGACGATCCTGAGCCTCGACCCCTCGTTCCCGCTCCGGTTCAACTCGGTTGGGGTGACGGACGGCGATC
>JALYPW010000233.1 GCA_030856145.1 Chloroflexota bacterium
GGTTTCAACTGGTCGTTCCTCGGGGTCCTCCCATTCTTCCTGTTCGCCATCGTCTTCATGCTGTTCCCGATCGGGTTCCTCGTGATCGGCAGCTTCCAGGACAGCAACAACGGGAACACCCTCACCCTCCAGAACTACGCCGACCTGACCACGCAGCAGGTTGCCCGGGCCTTCGCCAACAGCGTCGAGATCAGCCTCGTGTCGGCAATTGCGGGCGCCCTGTTCGGCCTGCTCCTTGCGTACGCGATCATCCTCGGCGGCCTGCCCCGCTTCCTGCGGACCTTCCTGATGACCTTCTCGGGCGTCGCCTCGAACTTTGCCGGTATCCCGCTCGCCCTCGCCTTCATCTTCACGGTCGGCAACGTCGGGCTGCTGACGGCCTGGATCCAGGCGATCTTCGGCATCAACATCGTGACCGACCTCGGGTTGACGTTGTATTCGAAGATCGGGCTGGAGATCGTCTACTTCTACTTCCAGCTGCCCTTGATGGTCCTGATCATCGCCCCGGCGATCGACGGGCTGCGCAAGGACTGGCGCGAGGCGTCGGAGAACATGGGCGCCTCGCCGCGCCAGTACTGGCAGTACGTGGCGTTGCCGATCCTCATGCCGTCGATCATGGGCTGCACCGTGCTCCTGTTCGGCAACGCGTTCGGGGCCCAGGCCACGGCCTACCAGCTCACCTCGGGCCAGATCCCGCTGGTCACGCTCCTGATCGGGGCCCAGATCAGCGGCGACGTGCTCCATAACCCGGGTCTCGGCTACGCGATGGCGATGGGCATGGTCGCGATCATGGGGATCTCGATCCTCCTGTACTCGGTCCTCCAGCGCCGATCGGAGCGCTGGCTGCGATGACCGGCGGACCGTCACTCGGGCGCCATCCCGACGCGATCGACAGCGTTGCATCCTCGGCCGCGACGCAGCCCTCGGAGGCGCGGGCTGGCGGCCGGAACACCGGCCGGATCGTATCGTGGATCGTGTTCATCGCCGCGATGCTCTACTTCTTCCTGCCCCTGATCGCGACCCTCGAGTTCTCGATCCGGATGCGTCCGACGGGGGCGGCCTACTTGAACACGTTCAAGGACGCCAGGTTCTTCGGCTCCCTCGCCTACTCGTTCGTGATCGGCCTGATCACGATCGTCGTCAGCACCCTGATCATCGTCCCGACCGCCTACTGGGTCCGGCTCCGCCTGCCGCGCCTCCGGCCCGTCGTCGAATTCGTGACCCTGATGCCGTTCGTCGTCCCGCCGATCGTGCTCGTGTTCGGGCTGATCCGGTCGTTCGGCAGCGGGATCCTGCCGCTCGCGAACTCGCAGCGCGGGAGCGACGTCCTCCTGATCGCCGCATACACGATCCTGTCGTTCCCGTACATGTACCGTGCCGTCGACAGCGGCCTGCGCACGATCGACGTCCGTTCGCTGACCGAGGCCGGCCACAGCCTTGGGTCGGGGACGCTCCGGATCCTGTGGTTCGTGATCTTCCCGAACGTCCGGGTCGCTGTCCTGTCGGGCGCGTTCCTGACCCTCGCGATCGTCATCGGCGAGTTCACGATCGCCGCCTACCTGAACCGGCCGGCCTTCGGCCCGTACCTCGCCAACCTCGGCCAGAACAAGACGTTCGAGCCGGCCGCGGTCTCGATCATCAGCTTCATTCTCACCTGGCTGGCGATGGGCGTGATCGCCTTTCTCGGCCGGACCCGCCAGGGACGCTCGACCGGCGTCCAGGTCGGCGGCGGCCACTGATGCGTTTCCCCTCCGTCACCAAGCCGCTGGAGACCACCGCACGATGAGCTTCCTCGTCCTCGAGGGCATCCATAAGCGCTTCGGCGCGTCGGTCGCGGTCGAGGACTTCAACCTCGCCGTCGAGAAGGGCGAGTTCGTCTCGTTCCTCGGCCCGTCGGGGTGCGGCAAGACGACGACGCTCCGGATGATCGCCGGCTTCGAGCAGCCGTCGGCGGGCACGATCACGGTCGACGGCACGGACATCACCCACCGGCCGGCGAACCGGCGCAACGTCGGGATGGTCTTCCAGTCGTACGCCCTGTTCCCGAACATGACCGTGGCCGACAACGTGGGCTTCGGCCTCCGCGTCCGGAAGCGCCCGAAGGATCAGATCCGCAAGCGCGTCGGGGAGCTCCTCGAGCTGATCAACCTGCCCGACAAGGGCGCCCGCTACCCGTGGCAGCTGTCCGGCGGGCAGCAACAGCGGGTCGCCCTCGCCCGGGCCCTCGCGATCGAGCCCGAGGTCCTCCTGCTCGACGAGCCGCTGTCGGCCCTCGACGCCAAGATCCGGGTGGCGCTGCGCAAGGAAATCCGGACGATCCAGCGCCAGCTCGGGATCACGACCGTGTACGTGACTCACGACCAGGAGGAGGCGATGTCGCTGTCCGACCGGGTCGTCGTGATGAGCGAGGGCCGGATCGAGCAGATCGGTCCGCCGCCCGAGATCTACAACTTCCCGGCAACACCGTTCGTGGCCTCGTTCGTGGGGACGCTCAACCTGCTGCCCGCAGCAGTCCTCGACGCTGCCGGCGGGATGGTCAGCGTGGCCGGCCAGCCGATTCGGACTCCCAAGGCGATCTCGACCGGCTCGGATCGTCCCGTCACGCTCGCGCTCCGGCCCGAGGCGGTCGAGATCGGCGAAGCGGGCGGCGCGAACCGGCTGACCGGCCGGGTCGAGGACGTCAGCTTCCTGGGCTCGATCGTGCGGACCC
This sequence comes from Chloroflexota bacterium, assembly GCA_030856145.1. Lineage (GTDB taxonomy): Bacteria > Chloroflexota > Limnocylindria > Limnocylindrales > CSP1-4 > CF-46. Next base: position 2,711 of record JALYPW010000233.1, read on the forward strand.
GGGTCCGGATCGGCGACGATGCGTCGGTCTCGCTCGACCAGTTCAACGACCCGGCTCTGGCGGCAGCGGCGATCGGCGACACGGTCACGATCTCGTTCCCGCCGGAGGCCACCCTCGTCCTGGCCGGTGCCGCGAGCGCCTCGGCCTCGATCGAGCAGGCGATCGCCGAGGTCTGAGAGCAGCCCGGACCGGACCGATGCTCCACCCGATCCTCGCTGGGGTCGAGGTCGTCGTCTTCGACAAGGACGGGACCCTGATCTCGTTCGAGGCGATGTGGTCAGGCTGGGCGCGTGAGCTCGGGACGCGGCTCGAGATCGCCACCCGCCGGCCCGTCGCCGGCGACATCTTCACGACGATCGGCTACGACCCCGTCGCCGATCGGGTCCAGCCCGGCGGGCCACTCGCGATCGCGACGATGGCCGGGATCGAGGAACTCGTCGCGGCCTTTCTGCGGCGCTGGTGCCCGAGCGTGAACGCCGCCCGCCGGATCCTGGCCGAGGCCTGGTTCGAGCCCGACCCGGTCGCTCACGCCGTGCCGCTCGCCGACCTGCCGCGGCTGTTCGGCGAGCTGCGCGCATCCGGGCGCCGAATCGGCATCGCCACCACCGACGACCGGCGACCGACCGAGGCCACCCTGAGCGGGCTCGCCCTGGACGCGTTCGTCGACGACATCGTGTGCGGTGACGACCACGGCCCGACCAAGCCCGATCCGGCGACGCTCGTCGCGATCGGCGACCGACTCGACGTCGCGATCGGGCGGATCGCGATGGTCGGCGACACCCCGGCCGACGTCCGGATGGCCCGCGCGGCAGGGGCGCGCTCGATCGGCGTCACGAGCGGTGTCGCGTCGACCGCCGATCTCGCGCCGTTCGCCGACGTCGTGCTCGTGTCGGTGGCAGCGCTGGTCGAGCCCTGAAGCGGCGAGCCACGTAGGCCGGGACGTACCTCTGGGCTATCGCGCCCGAGCCCGTCCGCACCGTACGGTTCTGCCCAAGGCCGCGCCCGAGGCGTCGCTCTGCCTCCGCCATCCCACTCGAGGACTCCGAACACACCCGATGGCCCTCGCCTACGAGTCGTCCGACCAGGATCCGCTGCTCGGACTCCAGGAGGTCGCGGCG